>DASUOA010000213.1:0-3435 GCA_036276895.1 Arenimonas sp.
AAGCCACCGTGCACGTGATGGCGCACGGGCTGCACTATGGCAGTTCGGTGTTCGAAGGCATCCGCAGCTACGCCACCCCCGGCGGCCAGGCGATCTTCCGGCTCACCGACCATCTGCAGCGCCTGTACGCCTCGGCGAAGATCTACGACATGCCGGTGCCCTACGACATCGACACCCTGGCCCAGGGCTGTCGCGAAGTCATCCGCGCCAACGGCCTGGAAAAAGCCTACCTGCGCCCGATCGCCTACCGCGGCCTGGGCGGCTTCGGGCTGTCGGCGGAGACGCCGGTGGACGTCGCCATCGCCGCCTGGCACATGGGTCCCTACCTCGGCCCGGAAGTGCTCGAGACCGGCATCGACGCCTGCGTGTCGAGCTGGCAGCGCTTCGCGCCCAACACCATCCCGGCCGGCGCCAAGGCCGGTGGCAACTACCTCAACGGCCAGCTGGTGGCGCGCGAGGCGCGGCGGCTGGGTTTCGGCGAAGGCATCGCCCTGGCTTCGACCGGCCTGCTCAGCGAAGGTGCGGGCGAGAACCTGTTCCTGGTCTTCGACGGTGCCCTGCATACGACGCCGGTCAGCGCGGCGTTGCTCAACGGCATCACCCGAAACTCGCTGATGGTGCTGGCGCGCAACGCCGGGCTGGAAGTCGTCGAACGCGACATGCCGCGCGAATACCTGTACCTGTGCGACGAGCTCTTCATGTGCGGCACGGCGGCCGAGATCACGCCTATCCGCAGTGTCGATGGCCGCCCCGTCGGCACCGGCAAACCCGGCCCGGTGACGCGCCGCATCCAGGACCTGTTCTTCGGCCTCTTCGACGGCGCCACGGCCGACAAACACGGTTGGCTCGAAAAGGTCTGACTGCCGTTTGTAGGAGCGGCTTCAGCCGCGAATCTTTTGACTTTGCCTTCGGCAAACAAGAAATTCGCGGCTGAAGCCGCTCCTACAGGTCGTCGGTGAAGCGCAGGATCGCGACGGCGCCGTGTTCGGGGCGCGGGGCGATGCTGACTTCCCAGCCGTAGAGTTCGCACAGGCGGCGCACGATCGACAGGCCGATGCCGCCGCCAACGGTGCCGCCGGCGCCGGAACCGCGGTAGCCGCGTTCGAACAGGCGCGCGGCATCTTCTTCGCTCAGGCCCGGGCCGGTGTCCTCGATGCGCACCTGGTGCGCTTCGACCACCAGTCGCACCTCGCCTTCGGCGGTGTATTTGCAGGCGTTGCCCAGCAGGTTGCCGATGGCGACCGCCAGCACCGCTTCGGGTGCCTCGACCATGGCCTGCTCGTCGCCTTCGCAGTGCACTTCGACCTGTTTGCGGCCCAGCTGGGTGCGCGCGGCCTCGGCCAGCTGCTGGCACAGCTTGAGCAGGGGCGTATGCCCGGTGCCGCGTTCGTTGCGCGAGAGCATCAGCAGGGCCGTGGTCAGGTCGGTGCACTGCTGGGCGGCGCGGTCGATGCGCAGCAGGCGCTGGCGCATCTTGTCGGGCAGGTCGGGATTGGCCAGCAGCAATTCGGTGGCGCCGCTGATCACCGCCAGCGGCGTGCGCAGCTCGTGGCTGACGTCGGAATTGAACTCGCGGTCGCGCTTGACCATGGTGGTCATGCGCTCGGCATAGTCGTCCAGCGCGGACGCCAGCTGGCCCACTTCGTCCTCGGCGAAATGCGGCGCCAGCTTCTCCGGCCGCTCCCGCCCGGCCAGCCCCTCGAGCCGACGCGCCAGTTCGGTGACCGGGCTGATCACCCGCTTGGACGACCAGACGCCGATCACCAGCGACAGCAGCGAGAACAGCGCCACCACGCCGACCAGGGCGTACATCAGCTGCTGCTGGCTGGCGCGCTCCTGGGCGATGTCGTAGGTGAGGAAGAACCAGTAGTCGTCGTCCTTCTTGACCGCCAGCTTGTAGGTGCGGGTGCGGCCATCGGCGTCGGTTTCGCTGATTTCGTGCACGCCCTCGGGCAGGTCGCGCCAGTTGAAGGGCACGTTGCCGAACTTGCGCTCGCTGTAGACGATGCCCCAGATCTTCTCGAAGGTCAGGCCGGCCGTGCCCTCGGGGTCCTGGTAGAAGACGTCGGCATAGTCCTGCACGTTCTCGTACAGCGCCTCGCCGATCAGCTGGTCCTCGAGCTGCTCGCGCAGCAGCACCGTGGCCACGGCAAACAGTCCGGTCAGCCCGAAGCCGAGCAGGAAGAAGGAAAGGATGATCCGGCTGCGGAGTCTCCGCCGGTAGCGCATGGCCTAGCCCGCGTCGGGATCGGCGATGCGGTAACCGATGCCGTGGCGGGTCTGGATAAGCGCCTTCTCGAACGGCTTGTCCACGGCGGCCCGCAGCCCGTGGATGTGCACGCGCAGGGAATCGGAGTCGGGCAGTTCCTCGCCCCAGACCCGGGTTTCGAGCTCCTGGCGGGTTACCACCGACGGCGACGACTCCATCAACGACTGCAGGATCTTGAGCGCGGTGGGGTTGAGCTGCAGCAACTTGCCGCCGCGGCGCACCTCCAGCGTATCGAGGTTGTATTCGAGGTCGGCGACGTTGAGCACGCGCGGCTGCGCGGCCTTGCCACGCCTGGCCAGCACGGCCAGGCGGGCTTCGACTTCCTGCAGCGCGAAAGGTTTGACCAGGTAATCGTCCGCCCCGGAATCAAACCCCTCGAGCTTGTTGTCCAGCGAGTCCCGGGCCGTGAGCATCAGCACCGGGGTCTGCTTGCGGCCTTCCTGGCGCAGCTTGCGGCATACCTCCAGGCCGTCCATGCCCGGCAGGTTGAGGTCGAGCACGATGGCATCGAAGTCGTTGACGACCGCGAGGTGCAGGCCGGTGACGCCGTCGGCGGCGTAATCGACCGTGTGGCCGCGGTCCTCGAGGTAATCCCCGAGGTTGGCGGCGATGTCGCGGTTGTCTTCGACCACCAGGATGCGCATCGGCTTAGATCGACTCCGAGGCGTCTTTCTTGTGGATCGAGTTCTGCTGGCGATGCAGGTTGTCGCGGGAGTTTTCCCGCAGGCGGCGGCGCTCGGCGACCGTCTGGCAGCGGGTCACCTTGCGGTGGCTGCCGGTCGGACGGCTGTGCTCACAGACCATGCGGCTGTCGGCGCGGGCCTGGGTCAGGATGTTGTTGATGCGTTCCTGGTCGTTGAACACCGCGGCCTTGGTCTGGTCGTCGAGCATGTCCAGCGAATCGACGGCTTCGAGCTCGCGGGTGATCCGGTCGAGCGCCTCGCGCACTTCCTCGCGATCTTTGGCCTTGATCTCGGCATAGGTCTTGCCGTCAGAGAGGTTGGACTCGATTTCGGCGCGCTGGGCGGCGAAGTCACCCTCGACCAGTGCCAGTTCGGATTCCTGCGCGGCGAAGGCAAACGCGGGGGCAATGCCGAACAAGGCGGCAAGCATGAACTTCTTCATCGGAACGACTCCTCTCAATGGCGGCGCTGGGGTGTGAAGCT
>DASUOA010000214.1:0-6424 GCA_036276895.1 Arenimonas sp.
ATGCCGGTAGGGCAGGAAGCGGTAGCCGTCGAAACGCAGCAACCCGGCCTGGGTGCCGATCCAGATCAGCCCGCGGGCATCCTGGGTGACGCAGGTGACCACGCCATTGGGAATCGCCTCGGGGTCGCCGACCGTCTCGAAGTAGGGATCGCCGAGCAGCGCCGCGCGTGCCGGCAGCGCCAGCAACAGGCCCAGGCAGAAGCCGATCAGTCCGATCGCGCGCATCGCCACTCGGGACGTCCAAGGATGGATGCCTGCATCCTTGCATTGGCACGCCGCGGCTGGCAACGGTCGGGGTTCTTGTGACAGCGGTCGCGATTGCCTATGCTGGGTTCGCCGTCGGCCAGGTGCCGACGGTAGAGCATGCAGTTCGCCTGATCGTCAGTTGCAGTCATCGTGTCGCCGGGGTGGCGGCGCGGGAGATCGCCAAACGGGGTCGAGATGCAGCAGTCCGTGGTTGCCAGTAGGTGCACCGCGTTGTCCACGCCGCCCGCGATGGGACGGCTTCGCTTGGCCCCTGTCCATGCCTTCCTGCACGCGCGCGGCGTCGCCGCCGGCGTGCTCATGTGCATGGCGATCGGCACCGGCTCAGACTAGGGAGGGTTATCCATGCGCGCATGGCAGGGCTTGGGAGCGCGGATCAGCGCCGCATCGATCGTAGTGCTGGTGCTGGTGGTGCTGGTCGCCAATTGGTTCGCCCAGTCGGCAGCCCAGCAGAAGATGACGCAAGAGCTCGAAAGCAGCGCCGCCAGTGTGGTCGCGCGCTTGAAGATCGGCCTGCTCGAACCGGTCTGGAATCTCAACATCGACCAGGCCAAGCAACTGGTCGAGCTGGAGTTCGCCGACGCCGCGGTCGATGCCGCCGAGGTGGTCGATGCCAGCGGCAGCCGACTGGTCGGCCTGCAACGCGCCGAGGATGGCAGCATCGTCGAGCTGGTCGAAGTGCCGGCCGCGGCCTTCATGGACCGCAACGGCAAGATCGAGCGCGAAGAAGAAGCGATCGGCGAGATCCGCCTGTGGCTGTCCGATCGCACCATCAAGGCCGAGCTCGCGGCCGCCGCGCGCGCCGACTGGATCAAGTTCGGCAGCGTCGGCCTGACACTCGTGATCCTGCTCAACTTGTTGCTGATCCGCTGGGTGACGTCGCCGCTGGGGCAGATGAGCAACCTGCTGGGCAAGATGGTGGCGCTCAAGCCCGGCGAGCCGCTGGACGAGATCCGCCGCGACAAGAACCTGCTGGTCGGCCGCTACGGCAAGAACAGCTCCGAGATCGGCACCCTGACCCGGGCCATGGACCGCTTCGTCGGCCTGTTCGGCGAGCTCAAGACCACCACCGATGCCGCGCAGCGTGCCGGCCGTGGCCTCACCTGCGCCTCGGCCAACCTGATGTTGCTCGACGAGGGCGGCCGGCTGGTGTTGCTCAACGACGCCTTCGAGGGCTACTTGAAGCGCCAGCGCGATGTCGCGCAGGCCTTTGGCATCGACGGTGATGCGAAGGAAGGGCAGGAGTTCGCGGCGGTGCTGGAGGAGTGGCTGGGGCATCCGCTGTCCGAACTCGAAGGCCCACGCCAGCTCGAGCGTGAGCTTGGCTCGCGTCACGGCCATGTCGATCTCAGCCCGGTCGCCAGCGACAGTTTCGAGATCGTCGGCTTCGTGGTGCAGTGGCATGACCAGACCGAGATGCTGGCGCGCCAGGCGATGGAGCGCCGGCTCGCCGCCGAGCTGGCGAACGCGGTCGGCGCCGCGCGTCGCGGCGATCTGTCCGAGCGCATCAATACCGCGGGCGCCGCTGGCGTGCTCGGTGAGCTGGCGGGCGAAGTGAACCACCTGCTCGACAGCTTCGATGAAGCGCTGCGTCGCATCCAGGAACTGCACGATGCGCTCGCCGACGGCGAGCTCGGCTTCCGCCTCGATGCGCCGGACTGGCAGGGCGTGTTCGCCAGCGTGCGCGACAACGCCAACACCACCATCAATCGTCTCGCCGAGATGGTGGCCAGCCTGCGCGAAGCGGCGCGCGCGGTGGCCAACGGCTCATCGGAGATCCGTTCCGGCACCGATGAGCTGTCGCGGCGCATCGAACAGCAGGTCGCCTCGCTGGAAGAGTCGGCCGCGGCGATGCGCGACATGAGCCAGTCGGTCACCAACAACGAGAAGAACTCCTCCGCTGCCAGCACCCAAAGTGGCGCCGCCAACGAGGCCGCCAAGCGCGGTGCCGAGGCGATCGCGCGCATGCAGGCGCGCATGCAGGAAATCGGCAAGGGCAGCCGGCGGATCATGGAGATCGTGCAACTGATCGACGACATCGCCTTCCAGACCAACCTGCTGGCGCTCAATGCCGCGGTCGAGGCCGCGCGTGCCGGCGAGATGGGCCGCGGCTTCGCCGTGGTCGCCTCGGAAGTCCGGGCGCTGGCCAAGCGCTCGGCCGACAACAGCAAGGACATCCGCGCGCTGCTGTCCAGCAGTGATGGCGAAGTGCAGCAGGGCATCGCCCTGGCCGGCGAACTGTCCAAGGCGATCGCCGAGATCTCCGAAGCAGTCGGCAAGTCGGCCACCCTGGCGCGCACGATCGCCGAAGCGACCAGCGAACAGGCCGATGGCATCCGCCAGATCGACACGGTGATTTCCGACCTCGACGGCATCACCCAGCAGAACAGCGCCATCGCCGAAGAAACCGCCGCCGCCTCGGCCTCGCTCGACGAGCAGGCTGCATCGGTGCTCGACCTGCTCTCGCAGTTCACCCTGGCCGACGATGATCGTCCGGCCGCCGTCAACGATGAAGAACCGGAGGAAGACGCATGAACACCTTGAGCCGACTCGTACTCGTCGCCGCCCTGAGCCTGGGAGCTTTCTCCGTTGCCGCGCAGGACAAGGTGATCCGCCTCACCAGCCTGGAGTGGCCGCCCTATGCCGGCGAGAAAGTCGCCGAGCAGGGCGCCAGCGTCGCCGTGGTGCGCGCCGCCGCCGAGGCCATGGGTTACAAGCTGGAAGTGAAGTTCTTCCCTTGGGAGCGCGCGGTGAAGATGGCCCAGGATGGCGCCAGCGGTTACCACGGTTATTTCCCGGAGTACCACTCCGACCAGATCGCCAAGGATTTCGTGCTGTCCGATCCGATCGGCTCCGGTCCGCTGGGCTTCGTCGAGCAGAAGTCGGCGCCGGTCGCCTGGGGCAGCCTGGCCGATCTCAAGGGCAAGACCATCGGCACGGTGTCGGGCTACGTCAACACCGCCGAGTTCGACGCCAAGGCGGCCAGCGGCGAGTTGAAGGCCGAAGCCGTCACCGATGACCTCACCAATGTCCGCAAGGTCGGCGCCGGCCGCATTCCGCTGGCGGTGATCGACAAGCACGTCCTCAACTACATGCTGCGCACCGATCCGGCGCTGGCCGCGGTCAAGGACAAGGTGCAGTTCAACGCCAAGCTGCTGGAGGACAAGTCGCTGTATATCGCCTTCCAGCGTTCGGCCAAGGGCCAGGAAGCGGCCAAGGTGATCAACGAGGGGCTGAAGAAGATCGACGTCGACGCCATCGCCGGCAAGTTCTTCAAGTAAGGGTCGCGAGCATGCGCGAGCACGAGGACGAAGAGGCGCTGCTCAAGCGGCAGCGCCATTTCCTGCTGCAGGTCGAGCGCGACATCCGCGAGGCCAATCGCGAGGTCATCCACGCGCATATTGCGCAACTCTCCGAAGCGCGATTCGTCGACCTCGCGCGCTGCGTCGCCGAACATCGCGCGCGTTACTTGGAAGCGGCGATCGCGCTCAGCCGGGCGCCGCTGGATTCACCCGAGGCGGGGGCGCTGCTGGCGCAATTGCCGCGGCTGCGCCAAGCCTTCGACGAGACGCGCGACGCGTTCAGCGCGCTCGAACGTGCCATCGAACGCGGATACGTCGATATCGCCGGTTCCTGACCTTCTAGGGGAGAGATGCCATGCGTTGCAGTCGATTGGCTTTGAGTTGTGCCTTGCTGCTCGCCGCCGGCCAGGCCCAGGCGGCGATCTGGACCAGCAATGAAATCCACTACCAGCTCGGCCGCCTGGAAGCGCCGAGTTTCGTTCCCGGCGGCGATGATGCGACCACCAACATTTTCACCTTCCAGCACGCCAGCGGCTGGAAGTACGTCGACCTGTTCTTCTTCGTCGACTTCATCGACGACAACCATGAGGACGGCTTCAACGACAGCGATGTCTATGGCGAGCTGTATCTCGGTGGTGGCTTCGGCAAGATGGCCGGGCGCGAGACCGGCTTCGGGCCGTTCAAGGACATCGGTTGGGTGATCGGCTACAACCGCGCCCAAGACGCCAAGGTGCAGAAGTGGCTGCCGGGTCTGCGCCTGTACTGGGATGCGCCGGGTTTCGCCTTCCTCAACACCGACATCACCGCCTACATCGACGACAGCAGCGGCGTCGCCAGCGGCGGTGCGCCGATCGAATCGGACAGCTTCATGGTCGATGTCGCCTGGGCCTACCCGTTCAAGGTCGGCAACCAGAGCTTCAGCCTCGAAGGGCATATGGAATACATCGACGGCCGCCGCAACGAATTCGGTGGCGAGGTCTCGAGCTGGGTGTTGGCGCAGCCGCAGCTGCGCTGGGACGCCGGCAAGGCCTTCTGGGGCAAGGAAGGTCAGTTCTATCTCGGTGTCGAGTTCCAGTTCTGGTGGAACAAGCTCGGCGATCCGGCGACCGACGAGGCCACCGGGCAGTTCCTCGCGGTCTGGCACTTCTGAGTGCTCTCGCCTCGCCACGGCCCGCGTGGGCCGTGGCGAAGCCGTGCGCTTACTTCCAGTCGCTCAGGCCGTACTTGGCGAGGATCTTGGCCAGCTCGCCGGAATCGCGCAGCTTCTGCACGCCGTCGCTGAGCAGCTTGGCGTAGGCCTTGCCATCCTTGGAGGCCGGCGAGAAGGCGATGTACAGCGCGTCGGGCTCGGCGACTTCGCCGGCGGAAGTAAACTTGCCGGCCTGGCCGCTGTCGGCGATGAAGTACTCGGCGACGTTGCGGTCTTCGACCAGGGCGCCGATGCGCTTGGCGGCCAGCTTCTTGAAGTTCAGGTCCAGCGCGTTGTCGCCGGAGCCGATCTGCACCCGCTTGGCGTCTTTCTGGTTCTTCTCGACATAGGCATCGAGATCATCGCCGTAGCTGTAGTCGCGGATGGTGCCGAGGCTGATGGCGTCGAGCGAGGCCATGCCGGAATACTTCCAGGCATCGCCCTTGTTGACCCAGAACACCGCCGAGCTCGAGCCCAGCGTATTGTCGGAGAAAATGAAGTCCTCGGCGTCGCCGGTGGCCGCGCCAACGATGCCGTCGAATTTGCCGGCACGCGATTCGGCGATCGCGCGCGACCACGGCATGTTGCGGTAGTCGACGGTGTGCCCGGCTTCGGAGAACACCTTCTGCGCGATTTCGATCATGTAGCCGGGCTTGGCCGAGCCGGGCTCGCAGTTGTACGGGCACCATTCGTCGGCGACCAGGGTGATGGTGGCGGCCTGTGCCGCGCCGCCGCCGACCAGGATGGCCAGGGCCAGTGCCCCGGCGAGCTTGCGCTTCGTGGTCATCGCTGTCCTCTCCCGGCGGCACGGTGGGTTGCGGCGAAGCGCCGGTGCCGCGAGGCGACGACTTCGCCCGGACATCCTACACCCCCGACTTGCGATGCAATGCTCACGATTTGTAAAAGCGCTTCCGCCGATGTCGCCGGCAAGCGCTAGACTGGTTCGGTGCTGATCGCCTTCAACAAACCCTACGGGGTGCTGAGCCAGTTCACCGACCGCAGCGAGCCGGCGCGGCCGACCTTGGCTGGCTACGACTTGCCCGCGGGTGTCTATGCCGCCGGGCGTCTCGACCACGACTCCGAGGGGCTGATGCTGCTCAGCGACGATGGTCCGTTGATCGCGCGGATTTCCAGCCCGAAGTTCAAATGGCCCAAGACCTACGTGGTGCAGGTCGAGGGCTGTCCCGACGAAGCGCAGATGCAGGCGCTGCGTCGCGGCGTCGAACTCGCCGACGGGCTGACCCGGCCGGCCAAGGCGCAGGCCCTGGTCGGCCCGCCGGACTGGCTGTGGCCGCGCAAGCCGGCGGTACGTTTCCGCAAGACGGTGCCGGACGCCTGGATCGAGATGACCATCACCGAGGGCCGCAACCGCCAGGTGCGGCGGATGACCGCAGCGGTCGGCCTGCCGACGCTGCGGCTGCTGCGCATCGCCATCGGCCCGCATCACCTCAATGGACTGGCGCCTGGGCAGTGGCGCCCGGAGCCGCTGTAGTCCGGTGTCGAAGCGCGGGTTGCTGCCCGACGTCACGGGGCAGGAAAATATTTTTGCGTACGGGCCTAAAGCTGGAGATCGGGCGGCCGCTAATCCCTGTGTCGAGAACCGACTTTGCCGGCCGGTCGTAAGCCAAAGGTGTTGCCATGTCCACGATTCCATCCATTTCCCTGCCCT
>DASUOA010000215.1:0-3125 GCA_036276895.1 Arenimonas sp.
TGCGCGGAATACCAAGCGGTGAAGACATAGAAGCCGATCGCGGCGACCGCCTGCGGCGCGCGGCGGAACCAGGCGAAAAAACCGGCGAGGAAGGCCAGCATCGCCAGCGATTCGTAGAGCGGAGACGGATGGCGCGCGATCCCGTCGCCGAAATCCCAGCCCCAGGGCAGGGCGGTCGGCGCGCCGTAGGTCACGTCGTCCAGGCCCGCGAACTGGCAGCCGATGCGCCCCAGGATCATGCCGACGCTGAGCGGCACCACATAGACGACGCCGGTCGACCCGCCGCGGCGCTTGAACGCCTTCCACAGCTCGACGCCCGCGATCCCGCCGAACAGCGCCCCGAACGCGCTGCGCCCGATGCCGGCGATGCCGCTGAGATGGAGATTGAGGGTGCCGAACCAGAACGCACCCAGCAGCGCCGCGAAGCTCAGCGTCGCCCAGTAGCCAAGCTCGCGCTGCGCACCGGCAATGTAGCCCGCGGGCTTGAGGCCGTGGCGGTAGACCGCCCAGCCGGAGAGCGCACCACAGGCGGCGGCAAAGAGATCGGTGAAGAAGTGAAGGTGGGCGGGGAGAGTCACCACTCTCACCGTTGCTCGGTGAGCCCCTTCCCCCCTTGTGGGGGAAGGTGGGGATGGGGGGTGCCGCCGCACGAGCCATCGTTGTTGATCTCGGCGGCGATCACTTGCCAGACACCATCCATATTTCCGAGGACTTCGTTGTTCCAGAATCGCAGGATCCGATAGCCCTGGCCGCGCATGAAGTCATCACGCCGCTCGTCGTAAGCGCGCGCTTCGGCGTGCTGACCACCGTCGACCTCGATGACGAGCATAGATTTCAGGCAAGCGAAGTCGGCAATGTACGGTCCGATGCGAACTTGGCGACGGAACTTGTGGCCTTCGAGTTGCCGGAGGCGCAGGTACTGCCAGAGCCGACGCTCGGCGTCCGTCATGTTCTTGCGAAGACGTCGTGCGCGCTCGTCTGCCATGGTGCGGCGGCACCCCCCATTGAGCAACCGGGAACATCGTTGACACTATTGACCGGATACATAGCTGACAGTGTTCTCCGCTTGTTCGTTGTGAGCTTTGCGCCGGCCCGGCCGGGCCGGCGCAAAGTGACGCAGTTTCTTGGTCCTTCGATCGATGTAGCCGAGCTGGATGTCGGCGAAGCGAACGATCCAGTCGCCGGTGAGGGTCTCGGCAATGCCGACAGGCTCGCCGATCAGGGCCTCGCTGAGGAAGACCAGCTCGCCGCCCCATTTGATGGTGCCATTGGTGCGCACGCGGCGCACAGCATGCTCGGGGTCGTAGGTCGGTTCCTCGATGCGATCCGGATAGGTGCGCGTGGACGGCGTGTATCGGCTGGCCGGCGTCTCCTGGCCGAGAGCCTCGTGCGGCCGCACCTGGTTGAAGGTGTGCCGGAAGCGATCGAAGGCGACCTGCTGCGCAACCGGCGTATCGGCCGGTGGCTTGGCGGTCTCATCTTTGAGGGTTCCATGCATGCGCTCATGCCGGCCGTTCTGCTGTGGCGAGCCAGGATCGGTGCGCTCGAGCCGAATGCCGAGCTTCACCCAATGCACCGCCAGGGCAGTCAGGCCGCCAGCGCCGGTGCTGGCGAAGGGTGGGCCGTTGTCGGAGCGGATCGCCAGCGGCAGGCCATGCTCGCGCAGAGCCCGCTCCACCACCGGATGCACGCCTTCGGCGGTCGGCTCGACAATGCGGCAGGCCAGCAGGAAGCGGCTGTCGGCATCGGTCAGGGTCAAGGGATCGCAGCGCTTGCCATCGCGCGTGCGGAACCAGCCCTTGAAGTCGATGCACCACAGGTCGTTGGGCGCGCGCACCGGCGCAAAGGGTTGGGTCACCGGCACGGGCCTGCGGCGACGCTTGCGCGGCTCGCTCAATCCCTCCCGGCGCAGCAGATCCCCAATCGTCGAATGTGCCGGCCAATCCACACCAGGTTCGCGCCGCGCCAGTTCGGCACGCAGCTTCTTCGGACCCCAGCTCGGCCACTCGCAGCGCAAGCGCAGGATTGCAGCCGCCACCGCCGCCGGCATGGCCCGGCCGTGATGATGCGGCGCCTTGGAACGCGGCACCAGACCGGCTGGGCCGTCGGCACGAAACCGGCGCAGCAGCTCGTAACCCCAATCCCGGCTGATCCCAAATGCCTCGCAGCGCTCCGTCATGTTCGCCTCGTTCTTCAAACATGCCGAGATGAACCTCATCGTCTCCTCGTCCACACAGGTCTCCTTGAATGGCATCGGCAAAGCCCCCCTTTGCCGATAAGAAAACCTGTCAGCGATCTATCCGGTCTATTCTGTCAACGATCTATCCGGTCCGGACCCATCCCAACCTTCCCCCACAAGGGGGGAAGGGGCTCACCGAGTAACCTGGCACAACCATGCACGTCATGCAGCGGGTGGGTCAGCTCGACTTCTTGAGGCTGCCGAACACGTTGTCCGGACCCGGGAAGCTGCCGGTGCGCACGTCCGCGGCGTAGTGCGCGGCCGCGGCGGCGATGTCGTCCGCGAGTTCTGCATAGCGCTTCACGAAGCGCGGCTTGAAGGCGCCGAACAGGCCCAGCATGTCCTCCGCCACCAGCACCTGCCCGTCGCAGTCGGCGGAGGCGCCGATGCCGATGGTGGGCACCGGGATGCGCGCGGTGATGGCCTGCGCCACCTGCTCCAGCACGCCTTCGACCACCACCGAGAAGGCGCCGGCTTCCGCGATCGCGATCGCATCGGCCATCACGCCGGCAGCTTCGTCGCTGGCGCGGCCGCGCGCGCGATAGCCGCCGAGCGCATGGACCGACTGCGGCATCAGCCCGACATGGCCCATCACCGGGATGCCGCGCTTGGTGAGGAACTCGACGGTCGGCGCGAGCTCGCGCCCGCCTTCCATCTTCACCGCCGAGCAGCCGGTCTCCCTCATCAGCCGCGCGGCGCTGCGGAACGCCTGCTCGGTCGACTCCTGGTAGGAGCCGAACGGCAGATCGACGACCAGGCAGGCATGCTCCGAGCCGCGCCGGACGGCGGCGCCGTGCAGCACCATCATGTCGAGGGTGACCGGCAGCGTGCTTTCAAAACCGTAGACCACCATGCCGAGGGAATCGCCGACCAGCAGCAGGTCGAC
>DASUOA010000216.1:0-2947 GCA_036276895.1 Arenimonas sp.
CTGTACCTGTTCGAGCACTACCTCTACGACGACCCCGACGCCGTCCGCGACCGCGACTCCCTGCAGAGCGGCGTGATCGCCCAAGGCCTGCAACAGGCCGGTTTCAGCCCCAGCGAGATCAACAAGGCCTTCGACTGGCTCGATGTGCTGGGCCGTGACCGCACGGCGCCGGCGCCCGGCTGTGGCAAGGGCCCGATCCGCGTGTTCGCCGAGTCCGAGTGCGATCGCCTCGATGCCGAGTGTCGGGGCTTCCTGACCGTGCTCGAGCACGCCGGGGTGATCGATGCCGAGCAGCGCGAACTGGCCATCGACCAGGTGATGGCGCTGGAGCAGGACGCGATCGATCTCGACGATCTCAAGTGGGTGCTGCTGATGGTGCTGTTCAACCAGCCCGGCGCCGAAGCGGCGTTCGCCTGGATGGAAAGCCAGATGCTCGAGGACGAGCCCGAGCCGGTGCACTGAGCCGGCGCCGATGCCCGAGCTGCCCGAGGTCGAGACCACCCGCAAGGGCTTGCGCCCGCATCTGATCGGGCGCCGGGTCACTGGCGTCACCCTGCGTCGTCCCGATCTGCGCTGGCCGATTCCGCCGGCGATCCGTCGCGAATTGCCGGGCCAGCCGCTGCTCGACGTGCGCCGTCGCGCCAAGTACCTGCTGATCGACACCGAACCGGGCGCGGCCTTGCTGCATCTGGGCATGTCCGGCGTGTTGCGGGTGTTGCCGGCGGGGACGCGGGTCGGCACCCATGACCATGTCGACATCGCGCTCGATGATGGCCGCGTCCTGCGCTTTACCGACCCGCGTCGCTTCGGCTGCCTGCTCTGGCAGCCGACCGGGCAGACCCATCCGCTGCTGGCCAGCCTGGGGCCGGAACCGCTCGGCGATGACTTCGATGGCGATTACCTGTTTGCCCGCAGCCGCGGCCGGCAGGCGCCGGTCAAGCAGTTCCTGATGGACCAGGCGGTGGTGGTCGGCGTCGGCAACATCTACGCCGCCGAGAGCCTGTTCCAGGCCGGCATCGCGCCGACCCGCGCCGCCGGCGGCATCAGCCGTGAGCGCTACCGGCGGTTGGCGGAGGCGGTGCGCGGCATTCTCGCTGCGGCCATCGCGCGTGGCGGCACCACACTGCGTGACTTCCTCGCACCCGATGGCGCGCCGGGCTATTTCGAGCAGGAGCTGCTGGTCTACGGCCGTGAAGGCGAGCCCTGCCGACGCTGTGGCGGTCGCCTGCGCGACCTGCGCCTGGGCGGTCGCGCCAGCGCCTGGTGTCCGCGTTGCCAGCGCTAGCCGTATCATGTCGGCAACCCGCATAGACGGGATACGGGGAAGCATGTCCGAAACCGCCGATATCACCCAATGGCTGGCCGCTGCACGCGGCGGCGACCGCAGTGCGCTCGACCAGGTGCTGGCCACGCTGTACCGCGAGCTGCATCTGATGGCACGTCGCCAGCTGGGCGGCCAGCACGGGCATACGCTCGATGCCACCGCGCTGGTGCACGAGGCCTATCTCAAGCTCGCCGGGCGTGCTGAAGCCGAGTTTGAGGACCGCGCGCACTTCTTCGCCTACGCTGCCTCGGCGATGCGCAGCGTGGTGGTCGATTACGCCCGCCAGCGACTGGCAGTCAAGCGTGGTGGCGACCTGCATCGGGTCACCGACCTGCCCGAAGACGCCGGTGGCGGCTTGCGTCTGGATGAGGAAATGCTCGGCCTCGACACTGCGTTGAATCGATTGAACGACGTCGATGTGCGGCTGGCGCAGGTGGTCGAGATGCGCTACTTCGCCGGCCTGTCGGAAACCGAGATCGCCGCCTTGCTCAAGCGCTCCGAACGCAGCGTGCGCCGCGACTGGCAAAAGGCGCGGATGTTCCTGCTCGCCGCCTTGCAGGACTGACGCCGGGGCCGCGATGGACATCGGGCGCTGGTCGATCATCTCGCCGCTGCTCGATGAACTGCTCGAGCTCGAAGACGAGGCCCGCGAACTGCGTCTCGGCGAGCTCGCCGCCGATGATGCGGCGCTGGCTGGCGAGCTCCGGCGCTGGCTGGCGAAAGAAGCCGAGCGTCCCGAGTTTCTCTCCGAACCGCTGATCGATGCCGCGGTGTTCGCGCCGCAACCCGGGCAGGAGATCGGCCCGTACCGACTTGAAGCACTGATCGGCGAAGGCGGCATGGGCCAGGTCTGGCGCGCGCTGCGTGCCGACGGCCTGTTCCAGCGCCGGGTGGCGCTCAAGCTGTTGCGCCCGGGCTTCGGCGATGCCGGCCTGCGTGCGCGCTTCACCCGCGAGCGGCAGATCCTTGCTCGCCTCGGGCATGCGCATATCGCCCGCCTGCTCGACGCCGGCCTGACTCAGGACGGCCAGCCCTATCTCGCACTCGACTACATCGAAGGCGCGCCGATCACCGATTACGCCGAGCGCCTCGGCCTCGACGTCGAAGCACGGCTGGCCCTGTTCCTGCAGGTCTGCGATGCGGTCAGCCACGCCCATGCCAATCTGGTGGTGCATCGCGACCTCAAACCGTCGAACATCCTGGTGACGCCGGCCGGCGATGTCTGTCTGCTCGACTTCGGCATCGCCAAGCTGCTTGACGAGCCGATGGGAAACGAGGCCGCGATCACCCGTACCGGCGCGCGCACCTTCACCTTGCATTACGCGGCGCCCGAGCAACTGCGCAACCAGCCGGTCACCACCATGACCGACGTCTATGCGCTCGGCGTGGTGCTCTATGAACTGCTGGTCGGGCGCAAGCCCTACCAGCCCACGCGCAGCAGCGATGCCGCGTGGGAGGAGGCGATCCTCGGCGAGGAGCCCGCGTCGCCTTCGCAGGCGCTGGCGAAGATCGCGCGCGAGCGCGGTGACTCCGCGCTGCGACGGCGCGCGCTGCAACTGCGCGGCGACCTCGACAACATCCTGCTCAAGGCCCTGGCCAAGCAGCCGGAGCAGCGCTACCCCT
>DASUOA010000217.1:0-2064 GCA_036276895.1 Arenimonas sp.
TCGAGCTTCCACGCCTTCTACAACGCGCACGCGATCCTGGTCAGCGACGAGGAGCTGCGCAACGCCCGTCTCGGCCTGTGCAAGGCGACCCAGCAGGTACTGGCCAACGGCCTTGAGCTGCTCGGCGTGTCCGCCCCGGAGAGCATGTAATGGCGCGACGCGGCAAGAACCAAGCCAGGCGTAGCGGCAGCCGCGGCACGCCGGGCTGGGTCTGGCTGCTGGCCGGACTCGGCATCGGCCTCGCCGTGGCCGTCGGCTACTACCTGCATCAAGGCGGCAAAGTGGACGATCTGCTGCCGCGTCCGAACCCAACCGCCGAGGCGGTGCCGGAAAGCGAACCGCCAGTGGCGCAGACCGCACCGCGCAAGCCCAAGTACGACTTCTACACGGTGCTGCCGGAGAAGGAAGTGGTGATCCCGGACAGCGAGCTCAGTGCCGAGGCACAGCGCGAAGCGGCGGCGGCGCAGGCCGCGGCGGCCAACGCGACGCCGACAACGGCCAGCACGACCGACGCCGGCGTGCGCTACCTGATCCAGGCTGGCGCCTTCCGCAGCGCCGGTGATGCCGAGGCGCTGAAAGCCCGCATCGCCCTGACCGGCCAGGTGGCCCGCGTGGAATCGGGCGACAGCCATGGCGCGCCGATCCACCGCGTCCGTCTCGGCCCCTTCGCCAGCGCCAGCGAGCTGGCCCGCGCCAAGCAGACCTTGGCCGACAACGGCATCGAGGCGCAGGCGATCAAGGCGCAGTAAGCGCGGCGCAGCGAACTCTCAGCGCTGGCGCTTGAGTGCGATCAGCGCCGAGGTGTCGGCATCGCCGAGGCCGCGCTCGACCAGCTCGGCATAGTCGCGCCGCGCTTGCTCGATCACCGCGGTGCGGATGCCGAGCGAGTCGGCCATGCCCGCGACGATGCCGAGATCTTTGAGCAGATGCGCGCACTTGAAGCCGGGCACGAACTCGCTGCGCAACATGGTGGCGCCGCGCTTGTCGAGGAACCAGTTGCCGGCAGCGCCCGCCATCAAGGTGGGGATCAGCTTGTCGGCATCGAGGCCGAGCTTTTCGCCCAGGGCCAGGCCTTCGCAGACCGCCTCGTTGATGCCGGCCACCAGCACCTGGTTGACCGCCTTGGTCGCCTGGCCGGCACCGCAGCCGCCCATGTGGGTGATGCGCGCGGCATAGCATTCAAGCGCCGGCCGTGCGCGTTCGAGCACCGCCGCGTCGCCGCCGACCATCACCGACAGCTTGCCGTTCTTGGCGCCTTCGACGCCGCCGGAGACCGGTGCGTCGAGGAAATCAATGCCGCGCGCCGCCAGCAGGGCCTGCGCGCGACGCGCGGTATCGACCGAGACGGTCGAATGGTCGACCACCACGCTGCCCGGCTTCATCGCAGCCGCGAGGCGCTCGACGTTCTCCAGCACGTCAGCATCCATCGACACGCACAGCGCGACCACCTCGCAGGCCGCGAAGGCCGCGAAATCCCGGGCGGCGTCAACGCCGCGCTCGCTTGCGAACGCGTCGGCCTTGGCCTGCGTGCGGTTGCCGACCACGGCAAGCAGGTCGCGCGCCTGCAGGTGTCCCGCCATCGGCGCGCCCATGGCGCCGAGCCCGATGAATCCGGTCTTCATCGCATCACTCCACGTGCGTGTGTTCATGCAGATAGGTGTAACCGGTCAGGCCGGCCTCCAGCGCCGCCAGCGCGGCCTCGGCCTCGTCCGCCGGCAGCTGCGCGGCCTCGACGCGGGCACGGTAGGTCGCGCGCAGCTGCGCCAGGTCGTAACCGACGTAATCAAGCATCACGTCCGAGGTATCGCCGCGACGCAGGCGCGACAGGCTGTGCGAGCCGTCGGCGTTGAGCCGCACGTTGGCGGCATCGGTATCGCCGAACAGGTTGTGGATGTCGCCCAGCGTCTCCTGGTAGGCGCCGACCAGGAAGATGCCGAGCCGGTAGCTCTCGCCGGCGCGCGGCGCATGCAGGGGCAGCGACGAATCGAGCGCCTCGGATTCGACATACGTGTCGATGCGGCCGTCGGAGTCGCAGGTGAGATCGGCGATCACGCCGCGACGCTC
>DASUOA010000218.1:0-4852 GCA_036276895.1 Arenimonas sp.
AGCGCGAAGAAGCGGCGCACCACCTGATTGTCGTGCTCGAGGATGCGTTCGTTCATCTTGCGGCGGAAATCGTTGAACTCCGCGATACGGTCACCACCGCCGCTCATGCCACGCCCTCCAGCAACAACCGCAGTTCGCCGGCGCGATCCAGCGCCACCAGCTCGTCGTAGCCGCCGACATGGCGGTCGCCGATGAAGATCTGCGGCACCGATGTGCGCCGGGCGCGCGCCAGCATTTCGTCGCGGCGGACGGGATCAGTGTCGATGCGCACTTCGGTCCAGCTGGCGCCGCGGGATTTCAGGAAATTCTTGGCAGCAACGCAGTAAGGACAGATCGCCGTGGAATAGATCAGGATCTCGGGCATGGCGCCAGCAGGTCGTGGGGAGAGTGAGAATAGTGTGGGGGCAGCACACAGCAACGGAAAGGGGCGCGGTAATCGCCGATTCAGCCTGACGTGGCGATCTGAGGCATGCTTGGCGGATGCGAACCGCCCTGCTCCCGCTCGCCCTTGCCCTTTCCCTCGCCACATGGCCGGCGGGCCGCGTCGGGGCCCAGGACAGCGCACTGCCTGATATCGGCTCCTCCGCCGCCACGCTGATCACCCCGGACCAGGAGGCCAAGTACGGCAGCTACATGCTGTACCACCTGCGCCGGCAGGGCCTGATCCTCGACGACCCGCTGATCGACGGCTGGCTCAAGGGCATGGGCCACCGGCTCGGCGCCGTCAGCGATACGCCACGCCAGAGCTACACCTTCTTCACGATGCGCGAACGGCAGATCAACGCCTTCGCCACCTTGGGCGGCTACATCGGCATCAATGCCGGGCTGGTGCTGACCGCCGAGAACGAGGACGAAGTCGCTGGCGTGCTGTCGCACGAGATCGCCCATGTCAGCCAGCGCCATGTGCTGCGCGGCGTCGAGCGCGCACGCAAGGACCAGCTGCCCATCCTGTTGGGCATGTTGGGGGCGGTGGTTGCCGCGCAGAAGGCCGGCGGCAGTTCCGCGAACGACGCCACTACGGCAGTGGTAACCGGCGGCAGCGCACTGATGATGCAGCGGCAGATCGATTACACCCGCAGCAATGAATCCGAGGCCGACCGCATCGGCATCCAGACGCTGCACCGCGCCGGTTACCGCGTCGGGTCGATGGCGGACTTCTTCGAGCGCATGCACCGCGCTTCGCGCAGCAACAGTGGCGACTACCAGGTACCCGAGTACCTGCGCACGCACCCGAGCACCACCACCCGCATCAGCGAGACTCGCGAGCGCGCCGAGCGCCTCGGCGATGCGGCCAGCAACGCGCTCAGTGTTTCCGGCAGCAGCCATCCGCTGTTGCCTGGACGGTTCGCACTGCCCGAAGGCCCGTTGTGGCGTGACGATATGCAGTTCGGTTGGGCGCGCGAGCGCTTGCGCGTGCTCAGCGCCGACAGTGCGGCGACGGCGCTGGCCGAATACGACGCCATGGCGCGTGCCAAGGGCGCGACGGCGACGTTGGACGACGCACAGCGCTATGGCCGCGCCTTGGCGCAACTCGGCGCCGGCAAGGCCCGCGAGGCCGAGGCCGGATTCGAGGCGCTGCTGCAAAAGCATCCAGACGATGTCTGGCTGGCGCTGGGCCGCGCCGAAGCCACGCACAGCAGCGGTCGCAGCGCGCAGGCGCGGGAACGTTTCGAAGCGCTGCTGCAGCGCCACCCCGATCACCGCGCGCTGCGCCTGGTGTATGCACGCGTGCTCAACGAGATCGGCAACCGTGAAGCCGGCGTGCGTGCGCAGGCAGTGTTGCGCCCGCTGCTGGCGAGCAGCGCTGAAGACCCGTTGTTCCAGCGCAGCTTCGCCCGCGCCAGCGAACTCGCCGGCGACCTCGGCCGTGCCGGCGAAGCCTATGCCGAGGCCGCCTTCCTCAGTGGCCGCCCGGTCGATGCGCTGAATCAGCTCGATGCACTCAAGAAGCGCGCCGACGTCGACTACTACCAGCGCGCCCGCATCGAGGCCCGCATCGCCGCAATCACCCCGATCGTGCTGGAGATGGAGCGGCAGGGGCTGGACGCCGAGGACCAGCCGGCGGATCGCGGCTGACACACTTCTGCCACCCCGTCACGCTCCGGTCACAAAAGTTTTATCTACTTGCACCCGGTCCCACAGCAGTGACAGGGTAGCCCCGTGCAGAAGCGCATCCTCATCGTCGACGACGAACCCGCGATCCGCGACATGGTCGCTTTTGCCCTGCGCAAGGGCGAGTACGAGCCGGTGCATGCCGGCGATTCGCGCGAGGCGCAGTCGGCGATCGCCGAAAAGGTGCCGGACCTGATCCTGCTCGACTGGATGCTGCCCGGCGTCAGCGGCCTGGAGCTGGCGCGTCGCTGGCGCCGCGACGAGCTGACCTCGGACGTGCCGATCATCATGCTCACCGCCCGCGGCGAGGAGAACGACCGCGTCAGCGGGCTCGAGTCCGGTGTCGACGACTACGTGGTCAAACCCTTTTCGGCGCGCGAACTGCTGGCACGGATCCGCGCCGTGCTGCGCCGCTCGCGCGAAGATGAAGATGACGGCTCGGTGACAGTCGGCCAGCTGCGCATCGATGGTGCTGCGCACCGGGTGTTCGCCGGCGACCAGCCGCTGCACGTCGGCCCGACCGAGTACCGCCTGCTGCATTTCTTCATGACCCACGCCGAGCGCGTGTACTCGCGCACGCAGTTGCTCGACCATGTCTGGGGCGGCAACGTCTACGTCGAAGAGCGCACCGTCGACGTGCATATCCGCCGTCTGCGCAAGGCGTTGGAGCCGTTCGCGTTGGACAACATGGTGCAGACCGTGCGCGGTTCGGGCTACCGCTTCTCCGCCAACATCGCCTGATGAGAGACACCGCCCGGCCATGAGCGTCTCTTTGCTGCTGCGCCTGGCCTGGCGCCAATCGCTGATCCGGCTGGCGCTGTTCTACATCGCCGCGCTGGCGCTCGGCCTGTTTTTGGGCGAACCCTGGTGGGCCTTGGGCCTGGCGACCGCGCTGGTCGCCGCGCGCGCCTATTGGCGCCTGTACCGGGTGCTGCGCTTCCTCGATTGGCGGCAGCAGCTGCGCACGGTCGATGGCCAGGGCCTGTGGGCCACGCTGGAAACCCTGATCCACCGTCGCCAGACCGAGAACCGCGGCCGCACCCGCCGCCTGGTGCGGCTGCTGCGGGCCTACCGCCAGGCCGCCACGGCGATGCCCGATGGCGCGGTGATCCTCGGCCGCCGCGACCACCGGCTGATCTGGTTCAACAAGCCGGCCAAGCGGATGCTCGGCCTGAGATATCCGCAAAGCCTGGGCGAGCCGCTGACCACCTTCCTGGAGCAACCCAGGATCCGCGAGTGGCTGGTGCAGGGCGATGTGGACGAAGTGCTGATGGATGTCGGCAGCCCGGCCGACCCGCTGCTGCGGCTGTCGCTGCGGCTGATCCCCTACTCGCCGGCACAGTGGATGCTGGTGATCCGCGATGTCACCCGGCTGATGCGGCTGGAGCAGGTAAGGCGCGACTTCGTCGCCAACGTCTCGCACGAGCTGCGCACGCCGCTGACCGTGGTGCACGGCTACCTCGACATGATGGAGCCGCAAGACGATCCGGCACAGGCACCGATGATCGAAGAGATGCGCCGGCAATCGCAGCGCATGGCGCAACTGGTCGAAGACCTACTGACCCTGTCGCGGCTGGAAGCGCAGGAACACCTACCGGAAGAGACGCTGGCGATGGTGCCGATGCTGACCACCCTGCGCCGCGAGGCCGAGGCGCTCAGCCAGGGCCGGCACCGCATCGAGGTCGAGGACCGTGCCGGCTGCGACCTGACCGGCTCGGTCAAGGAGCTGCACAGTGCCTTCTCCAACCTGGTCAGCAATGCCGTGCGCTACACCCCGACCGGCGGACAGATCCGCATCCGCTTCGAGCCGACGCCACAGGGCGGCGCGCGGCTGGCGGTGCAGGACAGCGGCTACGGCATCCCGGCGCAGCACCTGCCGCGCATCACCGAACGCTTCTACCGGGTCTCGACCAGCCGCTCGCGCGAGAGCGGCGGTACCGGGCTCGGCCTGTCGATCGTCAAGCACGTGCTCAACCTGCACCAGGCGCGGCTCGACATCGCAAGCGAGGTCGGCCGCGGCAGCACCTTCGCGTGCGTGTTCGGACAGGAGCGCATCCGCCCTCGCCTGGCCGCTTGACCCTTTGCGGCGACCGGGCAGCCGCCGCCACGCAACCGGTAGACTTGTCGCATGACCCATGCCGTCCCGCTCGACCCGTCGCTGTTCCTCAATCGCGAGCTATCGCAGCTCGAGTTCAACACTCGCGTGCTGGCGCAGGCTCAGGACCCGGCCATCCCACTGCTGGAGCGGTTGCGCTATCTCTGCATCTCCTGCACCAACCTCGACGAGTTCTTCGAGATTCGCGCCGCCACCGTGCGTACCGCGATGGAATTCGGTGGCCCGCTGCCGGCCGATGGCGTCGCGCCCGCCGAAGCATTGACCCGCATTCATGCCAAGGCCGGGGAGCTGGTCGCGGCGCAGTACGAATTCTGGAACGACGTGCTGCGCCCGGCGCTGGCCGAGTCCGGCGTACGCATCCTCGCTCGGCCAAGCTGGAGCGCGAAGCAGAAGCGTTGGCTGCACAAGCATTTCCAGGACGAGATCCTGCCGGTACTGAGCCCGATCGGGCTCGACCCGGCACATCCCTTCCCGCGCATCCTCAACAAGTCGCTGAACGTGATGGTGGTGCTCGAAGGCAAGGACGCCTTCGGCCGCAAGGGCGGCATGGCGATCATCCGCGCCCCGCGCTCGCTGCCGCGCATCATCCACCTGCCACCGGAAGTCTCCGAGGGCCCGCATGAT
>DASUOA010000219.1:0-3842 GCA_036276895.1 Arenimonas sp.
GCTGCGGCTCCGCGGCCACCCGCAACCGCCTAGGGCTCGACGCGCGGCGATGCGCTGTCGCCATCGGGATCGATCGCATACAGCCGCAGTTGGTCGAGGCCGATCACGCCCAGCGTGTTGAGGTGGGTGGATTCCAGCACCACCTCGGGCGCCATGCCATGTTGCAGTGCTTCGAGCCAGCGCAATGCGCACAGGCACCAGCGGTCGCCGGGTTTGAGGCCGGGAAACGCGAACTCCGGGCGTGGCGTTGAAAGATCGTTGCCACAGGCCTGCGAAAAGGTCAGGAAGTCGTCGGTCACCACCACGCAGACCACATGTAGGCCGCGGTCGGACGGATCGGTGTGGCAGCAGCCGTCGCGGAAGAAGCCGGTCATCGGGTCGAAGCTGCACGGCGCCAGCGGGCGACCGAAGACGTTCAGGGCGGGGCTGCTCATGTGCGCGCTCCGGCAAAGGTCCGTTGCCACTGTAACGCGATGCGGCGCTTCGATCCGGCAACACTGTTTCGACGAGAAATCGCAGGGGTCCCCGCACGCTGGCTGCGGTCGTTGGAAAGGCGTAAGTTCACCGACGACCTCAACCGGAGCCTGCCATGTCCCTTCTCGCCGCCCTGTGGTTGCCGATCCTGCTCAGCGCCGTCGCCGTGTTCATCGTCAGCAGCGTGATCCACATGGTCATCAAGTGGCACGCGCCGGAGTACCGGGCACTGGCCAACGAGGATGCGGTGCGCGCCGCGATCCGCTCTGGCAACCCGACGCCCGGCCAGTACGTCATTCCGCATTGCGCCGACATGAAGGACATGGCCAGCGACGCGATGCTGGCGAAGTACAACGAAGGACCGGTCGGCTATCTCACACTGGCGGCCAACGGCGCGCCCAACATCGGCCGCTCGCTGGGCCTGTGGTTCGTGATGAGCCTGGTGATCGCCGCCATCGCCGGCTATGCCACCGCGCGGATCATCGGCCTCGATGGCCACGCCCATGCCGCCGCGCACAACGTCTTCGTGATCAGCCTGCTCGGCTATGGCATCGGCAGCGTGCAGAACGCCATCTGGTGGAACCAGCCCTGGCGAAGCACCGCGTTCTACCTGCTCGATGCGCTGCTGTACGCGGCGGCGAGTGCGGCGGTGTTCCTGTGGTTGTGGCCGTGAACCATTGCGAATAGCGGGCATGCGCTCCCGGCACTTCCGGTTGTGGCTGTACATCGGGGCGCTGCTGCTTCTCACGCTGACCGTGATCGCCGCCGGCGGCGGACCGATGCCATGGCCACCGACCGAACTCCTGCTCGGGTTGGGCCTGCTGCAACTGGTGGTATGGCATTACGGATTTCCGCTGCCGGTACTCGGCATGCAGTCGATGGAGCGCGTGCCGCAGGTGGCCGCGCTGTGCCTGCTGCCCTACCCGCAGGCGGCCGTGGTGATGGCGCTTCCGGCGCTGGTGTGGCCCTTCATCAACCGTCACTACCGGCAGAACTCATGGCTGGTCGGCTGCCAACGCGCGCTGCACAACGTCTGCATGATCGTATTGATGGCGTATGCCGGTGGCCTCGCCTACCGGGTCAGCGGCGGCAGCGTGCCACTGGCCGCGCTCGACAGCGGCAGCCTCGCGCCCCTGTTGGCAATGGCGATCGCCCTGCAGCTGGTCAATAACGTGCTCATCATCGCCTTGTACGCCTTCGACGGCCGCGACTATCGCCGCCTGCTCAACCCGGGATTCATGTTCTGGGAGATGGTGTTCATCCCCTTCGGCGTGCTGCTGGCGCTGATCCATCACAGCGGCGAGCGCGACATCCTGCTGCTGTTCCTGCTGCTGGTGCTGCTCACCGTGGTCTCCTTGCATGCGCTGGGCGAGTCGCGGCAGCAGATGCAGCAGCGCCTGCAAGCACTGGACGCGGCGATCGGCGGCCAGCGACCAGCCGGCAACCGGCTCGACGCGATCCTCGAAGCGCTGTTCAATCAGGTGCAGGGGCTGTTTCCGGCACGCGTGGTGTTCATCGCCTTGCATGACCCGCAGCAGGGCGACTTCGATGTCCGCATCGAGTGCGTCGACGGCCAGCGCCGGCCGGCTTCGCGCAGACCATGCCAGGAAGGTCTTGCCGGCGAGGTCCTCGCCCGCGGCGAACCGGTGTTGATCGACAGCTGGGCGCAGGCTCCGGCGACGCTCCGCCAGCGCGCCGTGCTCGATGCCGAAGAGCGCCCGGGCTCGGTGTTGATGGTGCCGTTGCGCTGGCAGGAGCGGACGCTGGGGGTTCTCAGCGTGCAGCATGGCGAGCCGCGCTTCTACTCTCGTGCCGACAAGCACACCCTGCTCACGCTCGCCGATGACTCGGCGGTACTGATTGCCGATGCCCTTGCCTTCGAAGACCTGGAGCGACTGCGTCAGAGCCTGGAGGAAAGCGTCGAGCAACGCACCCGCGCGTTGCAGGACAGTCTCGCCGCCAACGATGCCTTGTTGGTTGAACTGAAAAGCAAGAGCGCACTGCTGGAACGCCAGAGCCGTGAGGACACCCTCACCGGGCTCGCCAACCGCCGCCATTTCGACGAGCGCTTGCAGCTTGAGGTGCAACGTGCCGGGCGCTACGGCGAAAGCTTCGCGCTCGTGCTGATCGATCTTGATCACTTCAAGCGCGTGAACGACCGCTACGGACACGCGGGTGGCGACAATGTGCTGCGCCTGCTCGCCCACACCATGCGCCGACACGCGCGTCGCACCGATCTGCAGGCGCGCATCGGTGGCGAGGAGTTCGCTTGGCTGCTGCCCGGGCAGGACGCCGCCGGCGCCAGCAAGGCCGCCGAACTGCTGCGCGCGGCAGTCGCCGCGCAGGATTGCTCGGCGATCGATCCCCAACTGGTGGTCACGCTCAGCGCCGGTATCGCTGGCTGGCATCCGGGCTGCGACGCCGACACGATGCTGCGCCGCGCCGACGCGGCGCTGTACCAGTCCAAGGCGTCGGGCCGCGATCGGGTCAGCGTTGCCGTGGCAACCGACTGAAGTCGCGTCGAGAAGAATGCGGTTTCCAACTGGACTGCGCGGCCACGCCTGGGCTAGCTTCAATACTGCACCCGCCCTGTCTATAAGCGGTCCGGAGATCCTGCCGTGCGAATCCGATTCTTCGTTTCCATCGCTACCCTGCTGCTGCTTTCAGCCTGCGCGAGTGCGCCGACGCTGACGGTAGCCAGCACCGCACCGATCGCGGTGCCGGTCACACCGGGGCTTGACGCCCACCACTTCGGCGAGCCGCTGCCGGTTCCACCGCCGGCATCGCTGTTCACGCTCAGTGCCGAGCAGGAAGCCGACTTCTTGCAGTACTTCCACGATCCGGCTCACGCTGGAGAAGCGCGGCATCGACGCTTGTATGACTATCTCGAACAGCGGCTCGACCACTTCCGCTACTACGGTGCGACTCGCTCCGCTGCCGAAGCGCTGGTAGCTGACGAAGGCAACTGCCTGACTTTGGCGATGCTGACGACAGCACTGGCGCGACTCGCCGATGTCGAGATCGCCTACCTGCGCATCAGCGACGAGCCGGTGTTCGAACGCCACGGCAATGTCGTGTTCGCGGCGGATCATGTGCGCAGCCTGTTGTTCGACCCGGATTTCCAAGCGACGCCGGGCGAATGGGTGCTGCAGAAGCCTCACCTCATCATCGACTATTTTCCCGAGCGTCGTCGCAGGGCTGGCGGACGCGTCAGCGAACAGACGCTACAGTCGATGTTCTATACCAACCTTGCCGGCGAGGCGATGGCGGAAAATCGATACCGCGAGGCCTTCTGGTTGCTCAAGGCGGCACTCGAGCAGGACCCCGCCCATGTCGGCGCGCTGAACTCACTGGCCGTGCTGCATCGA
>DASUOA010000220.1:0-4558 GCA_036276895.1 Arenimonas sp.
CGCCTCGGCCATCTCGACGTTGGCGGCGTAGTCGCTGCCGTCCGAGAACGCGATCGCGTCCTCGCCCGAGTCGGCCAGCACGTGGAATTCATGCGAGGCGCTGCCGCCGATCGCGCCGGTGTCGGCGTTGACCGCGCGGAATCTCAAACCGAGGCGGGTGAATATCCGCGAATAGGCGTCATACATCGCCTGGTAGGTTTTCGCCAGGCATTCGGCATCGAGGTGGAAGGAATAGGCATCCTTCATCAGGAACTCGCGCGCGCGCATCACGCCGAAACGCGGGCGGATCTCGTCGCGGAACTTGGTCTGGATCTGGTAGAAGTTCACCGGCAGCTGCTTGTAGCTGGACAGCTCGTTGCGCGCGAAGTCGGTGATGACTTCTTCGTGGGTCGGGCCGTAGCAGAACTCGCCGTCCTTGCGGTCTTTGATTTTCAGCAGTTGCCCGCCGAACTTCTGCCAGCGCCCGGTCTCCTCCCACAGCTCGCGCGGCTGGATCGAGGGCATCAGCATCTCCAGCGCACCGGCGCGGTCCATTTCCTCGCGCACCACGCGCTCGACATTGCGCAGCACGCGCAGACCGAGCGGGGTCCAGGTGTACAGGCCGGCGGCGAGCTTGCGGATCATGCCGGCCTTGAGCATCAGCTGGTGGCTGACGACTTCGGCATCGGCGGGGGTTTCCTTGCTGGTCGAGAGATGGAACTGGGACAGGCGCATCGGCGGCGGAGGCTCGGACAAAAGAGCGGCCATTGTAGCGGCGCCGGGGCCGGCCACGATGCCCGGCTATGGGCGACGGGGACTAGCCGCTAAACTGCAGCAATGGACGAATCCCCCGAGAGCACCGCCCCGCGCAGCCGCGGCATCTATCTGCTGCCCAACCTGCTGACCACCGGCGGCCTGTTCGCGGGGTTCTACGCGATCCTGGCGGCGGCCAGCGGGCGCTTCGAAGCCGCCTGCATCGCAGTGTTCGTGGCCGCCCTGTTCGACGGCCTCGACGGCCGGGTGGCACGACTGACCAACACCACCAGCGAGTTCGGTGTGCAATACGACTCGCTGGCCGACCTGGTCAGCTTCGGCATGGCGCCGGCACTGGTGATGTACCACTGGGCCCTGGTCGGCATGCGCATCGACGGGCCGGCGGCAGGCAAGGTCGGCTGGGCGGCGGCCTTCCTCTACGCCGCCTGCGCGGCGCTGCGGCTGGCACGCTTCAACACCCAGGTCGCCAGCGTCGACAAGCGCTGGTTCGTCGGCCTGGCAAGCCCCGCCGCGGCGGGCCTGATGGTGTCCTTCGTGTGGGCCATGGACAACCTCGGCTACAGCGGCGAGTCGATGCGCTGGGTCGCGACCGGGCTGAGCATGGCGGCGGCGCTGCTGATGGTCAGCCGGGTCCGCTTTTTCAGCTTCAAGGGTCTGCCCAAGGCCGACCGGGTGCCGTTCTGGGTGTTGCTGCTGGTGGTGGTGATCATCACCGTGCTGTTCATCGCCCAGGAACGCGGACTGTTCCTGATCGCGCTGGCCTATGCGCTGTCCGGCCCGGTGATGTGGGTCTGGACCCGGGCACGTCGTCACGCGGCATGACCGGTCACGCCGGCCACGGCTGGAGCAGCGAGCAGCAGCGGCTGCTGGGCGCGCTCGGTTACACCCTGTATCGCCCGGTCGATGCAACACCCCAGGTCGAACCTGTCCGTGAAGCCAACCTGCGCGAAGCGCCTCCGTCAGCACAGCCCCCCGCAACATCGGCGCCGCGCGAATCGCGACTGCTCGCCAACCTGCGCCGTGCCGCCGGTGGCGAACTGGCGGGGCTGACACTGCCTTCGCTTGAGCAGCTGGGCCGCGATGCGGCTGGCAAGCGCGCCCTGTGGCCAAAGCTGCGGCGCTTGCGACGTGCGCGGCACTGATCGCAGACTGCGGCGATGAGCGCCCAGCCCGCCCCGCTGCCGCCGCTGCGTCCGATGCGGCAAGCCGATGTCGATATCGTCTCCGGCATCGAGAAGCGCGCCTACACCTTCGCCTGGACGCCGGGCATCTTCCGCGACTGCCTGCGCGCCGGACACCAGAGCTGGGTACTCGAAGAGTCCGGCGTCATCCTTGGCTATGCCGTGCTCAGCGTTGCCGCGGGCGAGGCGCATCTTCTCAACATCTGCATCGCGCCCGAATACCAAGGGCGCGGCCACGGTCGGCGACTGCTCAGGCGCATGGTCGACCTGGCGCGCTGGCATCTGGCTGACCGCATCTTTCTCGAAGTGCGGCCCTCCAATCCGGCGGCGATCACGCTGTACGACTCGGAGGGCTTCAACGAGATCGGCCGCCGACCGAACTACTACCCCGCGACGCACGGCCGTGAGGACGCGATCGTGATGGCGATGGAACTGCTGCCGCCGGCCTAGGATGGCCAAGTGCCGCGGGCGCAGGCGACGGCATGGATGCCGGAGGTAGAGCAACGCATGGAGCAGTTGCCGAACGCGCAGGAGCGGCCGCCGGCCTAGTCGCGAATACGTCGAAAGGTGAGATTGAGCCGCGGCGCGTTCACCCGCGCGCTGCGCGGCAAGGCGTGCTGCCAGTGACGTTGCGTGGCACCGCGCATCAGCAGCAGGCTGCCATGCGCCAGTTCGATTTCGACGCGCTGCGCGTGATGGTGCCGATGTCGGAACACGAAGCGGCGCGGCGCACCGAGACTCACCGACGCGATCACCGGATCGCGACCGAGCTCGGGTTCGTCGTCGCTGTGCCAGCCCATGCTGTCCCGACCGTCGCGGTAGAGGTTGGCCAGCACCGCGTTGAAGGTTTCGCCGGCAACGGCGCTGATCCGATGGCGCAATGGCAGCAACGCTTCTAGCCACGGCCGTGGCTCGAAGCGCGTGCGCGAGTAGGTGTAGACGGCGTCGGCATCGCCGATCCAGCAGGACAGCCGCGGCGATGCCACCTCGCGACCGAATAGGCGGATGCGGTGCATCTCCCACGGAATCACGCGCGTCAACACATCGAGCAAAGCATCAGCTTCTGCGGCTGGCAGCCAATCGTACTGATAGCGGATGTCGGCATCCGGTATGGACAGTGCGACCAGCCCCATCAGGCGCCGGCGTCGAGTACCGCCGCCAGAATCTCGCCCAGTTCGAGCAGGCGCAGGTCGCTACCCGGCGCACCGACCAGCTGCAGGCCGATGCCACCGGGCAAGGGCAGGCTCAGTGCCGGACAACCGGCCAGCGAAGCCAGCGCCGACAGGTCGGCGAGATCCGCGGGCTCTTCGCTGCCAAGATCCGGTGGCGGTCGCGAACAAGTCGGCAGCAGCAACACGTCGAAACGCTCGAATAACTGCCGCACTTGCACCACATGCGCATCGAGACGGCGATCGGCGCGGGCGTAGTCGACCGCAGTCTTGCGCTCTGCGAAGGCCAGCAGCTCGCGCAGGCGTGGCGAGGCGCTCGCCAGCCGCTCGCCGTGCGCGGCGAGGATCTCCGCTTCCATCAGCAGCAGAGCTGCGCGTCGACTGGCGGCAAGTTCCAGCGGCGCGATATCGAGTGCGACCGGCGCCGCACTTCCGAACACCGGACTCGCCTCACGCAGGGCAGCGGTAAATACATCGATGACGTCCGCCTGCACACCCAGCGCCGCAAGATCACCGACCGCGCCGGCGCGCATCTGCCCGGGCACCCAGTCCGGTGTCGCCATCGGCACGCGCCGTTTGCGCGAGCGCGGATCGCCGGCATCGAACCCAGCCAGCAACGGCAGCACCAGCGCCAGATCCTGCACGCAGCGCGCCAGCACGCCGGGACAATCGAGACGGCGCAATGCGGGCAGCAGACCGTTGCAACTCAATTCGCCGAAGGTCGGGCGCAAGCCCACCAGGCCGCAAAACGCAGCCGGAATGCGGATCGAGCCAATGGTGTCCGAACCCAGCGCCAGCAGCGCCTGTCCTGATGCCAATGCCGCCGCGGCGCCACTGGACGAGCCGCCCGCGGCCTTGCCCGGCAAGGCCGGATTCGCGATATCGCCACCGTGCGGATTGCGGCCGACGGTGCCGAAAGCGGCTTCATCGAGCGCGGTCTTGCCGAGCATCACCGCGCCGGCACCGCGCAGCCGCGCTACTACGGTGGCATCGCGTTCGGCGATCGGCGCGGCGCCAGGCAGGCCGAAACCGGTAGGCATGCCTGCCACGGCGAAGTTGTCCTTGACCGCCACCGGCACGCCGTCGAGGCGTCCCCAGCGCTGCCCGTCCCGTCGTCTGGCGTCGGATGCGCGCGCGGCGGCCATGGCGCCATCGGCATCGACATGGACCCAGGCATTCGCGCCGCGCGCCGCGTCGATCGCATCGAGACAGGCGCCGGTCAACGCCTCGCTGGAGGTCTCGCCGCGCGCCAGAGCGTGCAGCACGCGATACATCGGCATCCGGCACAGCTGCTCGGCGGTCGCTGCCATCGCGGCTTCTCGTTGTCGGGGATGGTCCAGTGTCCAAGATTGCCGCACCCGGCGCAAACCGCGACAATTGCGGCTTTCCAGCAAGGAGTGCGACGTCATGAGCGAACGCGACGTGATGGAGTACGACGTCGTCACCGTCGGCGCC
>DASUOA010000221.1:0-6668 GCA_036276895.1 Arenimonas sp.
GGCGCGCAGGCGCTGGTGTTCGGCTACGGCGTCGGGCTCGACCTGACCCGCCGCGACCTGCAGGCGATCGCCAAGGACCGCCGCCTGCCCTGGGACACCGCCAAGGGCTTCGACCGCTCGGCCCCGCTGAGCGCCCTGGTACCTGCGTCGAGCATCGCTGACTTGCCTTCGCGCCGGCTGTGGCTGGAGGTCAACGGCGAATTGCGGCAGCAGTCGACGCTCGATGCCATGGTGTTCGGCGTCGGCGAAATCATCGCCGCGCTGTCGAAGCTGTTCGCGCTCAAGGCCGGCGACCTGATCTTCATGGGTACGCCGGCCGGCGTCGCCGCCCTGCAGCGCGGCGATACCCTCCGCGCCGGCATCGATGGCATCGCCACCCTCGAAGGCCGTATCGTCTGAACCCGCGGATGTTTCCCGCCCTTCCTGGAGTCACGGCACGATGAGCATGGTTACCGAATTCAAGGAGTTCGCCCTGCGCGGCAATGTGGTCGACCTCGCGGTGGGCGTGGTGATCGGCGGCGCCTTCGGCAAGATTGTCGGGTCACTGGTCAACGACATGATCATGCCGGCGCTGGGCTTCGTGATCGGCGGCGTGAACTTCGGCGAACTCGCCTTGGAGCTCAAGGCCGCCTCGGTCGATGCCGCCGGCAATGAAGTCGCGGCGGTGCTGATCAAGTACGGTGCCTTCATCCAGACCATCGTCGATTTCACCATCATCGCCTTCGCCATCTTCGTCGCGATCAAGGCGATGAATTCGCTCCAGCGCCGCCACGAGGAAGCGCCGGCACCGGCGACGCCGCCGGAGCCGAGCGACGAAGTGAAGCTGCTGACCGAAATTCGTGACGCCTTGAAAGCGCGCTGATCATTCCCTGTTGTAGGTCGCGACGCCGGCTCCGCGCCGGCGTCGCCTTGTCCGGAGTCCCTCGATGCTGCGCCACCTCGCCTGCCTGCTTGCCCTCGCACTCGCCAGCCCCGCGTCCGCCGACGCACTCGACAGCCGCGCAATCCGCACCGCCGAAGCCTTGCGTGACAAGGCATTGGGCGGCAGCGATGCCTACGCGCTGGTCGAATCACTCACCACCGAAGTCGGTCCACGCATGGCCGGCTCGGCAGCCGATGCGCGCGCGGTCGCGTGGGCCGAAGCCAAGCTCAATGCGCTCGGCTTCGAGCGCGTCTGGCGCGAGCCGGTGAGTTTTCCGGTGTGGCAGCGCGGGCATGAGCGCGCCGAGGTCGTTTCGCCGTTTCCGCAGCCACTGCTTTTGACCCTGCTCGGCGGCAGCGTCGGCACCGACGGCCAGCCACTGCAAGCCGAAGTCGTGGCGTTTGCCAGTCTCGACGCGCTGCGCGCCGTTGACGACGGCAGTCTCGACGGCCGCATCGCCTTCATCGACAACCGCATGCAACGCGCGCGCGATGGCAGCGGCTACGGCCCTGCGGTCGCGGCGCGCTCGCAGGGCGCCAGCATCGCCGCGCGCAAGGGTGCCAGCGCCCTGCTGATCCGCTCGATCGGTACCAGCCACGACCGCTTCCCGCACACCGGCAACCTGCGCTACGCCGAGGATGCGCCGCGCATTCCGGCCGCGGCGCTGTCCAACCCCGATGCCGACCTGCTGGCCAACATGCTGCGTCGCGGCCAGCCGGTGGCGGTGCAGCTCGATCTCGCCGCCGGCACCACCGGCGTCTACACCTCGTACAACGTGATCGGCGAGATCCGCGGTCGCGAAATGCCCGACGAAGTTGTGCTGCTCGGCGCGCACCTGGATTCCTGGGACCACGGCACCGGCGCCATCGACGACGGCGCCGGCATCGGCATCACTTTTGCCGCTGGAGCGCTGATCGGCGAGCTGCACCGCAAACCGCGGCGCAGCATCCGCGTGGTCGCTTTCGCCAATGAAGAGCAGGGCCTGTACGGCGCGCGCGCCTACGCGGCGCAATATGCTAGGGCGGTCGACCAGCATCGGATCGCGGTCGAGAGCGACTTCGGCGCCGGCCGCATCTACGCGCTGCGCGCCGGCGTCGACGACGCCAGTTGGCCGCTGATCGAGCGCATCGGTGCGGTGCTGGCGCCGCTGGGCATCGCCACCGAGCGCGGTGTCGGCGGCCCGGGCCCCGACATCGGTCCACTGGTCGAGGCCAACGTGCCATGGGCACAACTGGCGCAGGACGGCAGCGATTACTTCGACTACCACCACACCGCCAACGACACGCTGGACAAGATCGATGCGAAAGCGCTGGACCAGCAGGTCGCGGCGTATGCGGCGTTCGCCTATCTCGCTGCCGACAGCAAAGCCCCGTTCAAGCCGGCTGCAAAAATCGAGTAATCCGCCGGCCGGTGCGGGTGGCCGCGCAGCCGCAGCCCAAGCGGCCGCTGTCTGTGCGCCGAAGGCGCGAGTTCGGCCGCGCCGGGGGCGGCGGAGCGGCTGCCCGCACCGGGCCCGCCCACTCACTGCAGCAGTGGCGAGTCCAACACCTTGGAGGGGCCGATGCGATGCTCGACCTCGGAACGCAGGTCATCGCGTGAAATCCGCCGCAGCGGCAGCAATGCACGCACGACCTGGTCGAGGTCGTGACGTCCTTGGCTGCGCTGACGTAACTCGGCGTCGATCTCGCGCAGCAGCGTCACCGCGCGCGCGGTGCGCGGGCCATGCGAGCGAGCGCTGCCCAATGTCTTCACCGCCTTGCCGTGCCGGCGCATCCAGCCGAACGCTTTCTCGTAGCGGCTGGCACTGAGCAGGCCAGCCCGCTGCAGCAATTCGATCGAGTAGTACTCGGCCAGGCCCTCCGCGATCCAATCGTCGCCTTCGGCACCGCGGATGCGGGTGATGACGTGGAACAGTTCGTGCGCCAGCGTGCTGCTGCCGTTTTCGCTGATCATCGGACGATCGGCATGCAGGAACAGCGACTGCGGGCCGGATAGCCCACCCCGCCACATCGGGTTGCCGGCACTGACGATCAGGATCTTCGGTGGCAACTGTCCCAAGGCCTGCTGGAACTCCGGCACCATTGCATTGAGGAAGCCGAGGATGTCGTTGCGCCGCACGTCGCTGCCCTTGGGGCCGGCGACCACCAGCTCGGTGCCGAGCAGGAATTCGCGACGAGTGCCGACGCCGCCGGCGATGATCCAGCCGACCGGGCGCGCGAAGGCGCGGTCGGGATTGTCTACCACGAAGAAGAGACGATCTTCGAGGCTCGAACGCCACGCGGTGTCGACGTTGGTCCAGCCCGGCGGCAGTTCAAAGCGCAGCGTGGTCCGCCCCACCGCACCCTTGCTCGCGCGCACCCGTGCCGCCGGAAACAACTTGTCGCCACGCAGAATCGCCCAGTCGTCGGTGATGCGCGCGTCATAGCCGCCGCTGGCGCGGCGGCGGTTGATGTTGTGGCGCCAGGTCAGCGTCGATGGCTGATCGCGCAGCAGCTTCCAGGTCACTCGCGCACCCTTGCGCTCGATGCTGCCGTCGCCGGTGATGCCGAGATAGCGCTTCTCGGGCATGTTCAAGCGCATCTGCGAGACACGACCGCTACCGGGGGTGACGGTCAACGACACTTCCGCCTGCTTGGTCTCAGGCAGGAAGCGCACGTGGTAGTCGGCGCGATAACTGCGCTCCGCCGCCGCGACATTGGCGGCGAACAGCAGGCTCAGCAACAGGGCAAGGACTCGGATCATGGGCGATGTGTGCGTTGGACCGAGCACCATTATCGCGGGCTTGAGCTGAATCGGCTTCAGCCCGGGTGCTGCCGCCGCCACTCGCCGACGAACACCGCCGTCGCGGCTGCCACGTTGAGGCTTTCGACCGCGCCGCTGCCGGGGATGCCAAGGCGCAAGGGCGCGTGCTGCGCCAGCTCGTCGCTCACGCCAGACTGCTCGGCGCCCATCACCAGCACCAGTCGCGACGGAAGCGGCTTGGCATACAACGAATCGCCATCACGCACTACCGTGGCGGCCAGCGCGAAGCCGGCCGAGACCAGCTGCGCCAGCGCATTGTCGCTGCGACCCAGACGCACCAGCGGCACTGCCTCGCCGCCGCCTTCGGCGACCCGCAGGGCGGCACCGGATTGCGCCAGCTCGCCGCCCTTGGGCAGCAGCACGGCGGCGACACCGAAGTGCGCGGCACTGCGCAAAATGGCGCCGAGGTTGTGCGGATTGCCGACGCCGTCAAGCCAGATAGCCAGCTGCGGGCCCGGCGGCAGGTCGCGCAGCCAGTTCGACAGCGACAGCTCGGCGCGCGGCACGGCCGCCATCACCACGCCTTCGTGGTGGCTGCTGCCGGAGAGTTTCTGCAGGTCCTCATCACCGACCACGGTGTAGCCGATGCGCTGCTTCACGCACCAGGCGACGACCGGCTTGAGCGCCGTCAGTCGCGACTCCAGCAACCACAGCTTGCGCAGGTCCTGCGGCCGCGCCGCGAACAGCGCCAGGCAGGCGTTGAGTCCGTAGACGCGCTGCTCGCGCGGCGCGCTGCGCTCGACCGGCTCGGACACCGAGTGACCGACAGTCGCCGGAGTCGCCGCTGCCGCCGCACGGGCGCGCTCGCGGGCACGCTTGTCCGGCCGCGGACCGCTGGGGCCACGATAGGGATTGTCGCCCGGCGGACGCCGCTCGCTGCTCATGTCTGTTTCCATAAGACGCCAATCCGCGCCGGTCGGCAGTCTAGCCGAGCATCGCCGCTCACACCTCGCCGCCCAGCGCTGGCGTTTCCGCTTCGAGCTTCGACAGCCGCTTGGCCACCGCCTCCGGCGAGCGGGTATACGGCGCCAGCAAGCGGTAGAAAGCCGGAACCACGAACAGCGACAGCAAGGTCGAGAAGGCGACGCCGCTGATCACCACGATACCGATGGTGGCGCGACTGGCCGAACCCGGGCCACCGGCCAGTACCAGTGGCGTCGCGCCCATCATGGTGGCCAAGGAGGTCATCAGGATCGGGCGCATGCGCACCGTCGCCGATTCGATGATCGCGGCGCGCACGTCGCGGCCCTGGTCGCGCAGCTGGTTGGCGAACTCGACGATCAGAATGCCGTTCTTGGCGGCAAGTCCGACCAGCATGACGATGCCGATCTGGCTGAACAGATTGAGCGAGCTGCCGAACGCCCACAGACCAAGCAACGCTCCGAGCACCGCCAGCGGCACCGTCAGCATGATCACCAGCGGATGCAGGAAACTCTCGAACTGCGCCGCCAGCACCAGGAACACGATCAGCAGCGCCATCGCAAAAGTGAAGGCGACCGCACCGCCGGCACTCTGGTACTCACGCGATTCGCCCTTGTAGTCGATCTGCGCCTGCTGCGGCAGCTCTTCGTCGATGACGCCGCGCACCCATGCCAATGCCTCGCCCAGCGTGTAACCCGGCGCCAGCCCGGCGCTGAGAGTGATCGCGCGCAGACGGTTGAAGCGGTTGAACTGGCCCGGCTCGGCCAGCTCCGACAAGCTCACCAGGCTGGCCAGCGGCACCAGCTCGCCGCTGCGCTGCGAACGCACATACAGATTGGCCAGATCCGACGGTGTCGCACGCCCGGCCGCCTCGGCCTGCAAGATCACGTCGTACTCTTCGCCATCCTCGACGAAGCTGGTGACGCGGCGCGCGCCCATCATCGTCTCCAGCGTGCGGCCGATCTCCTGTACCGAAACGCCGAGATCGGCGGCGCGCTCGCGGTCGACCTCGACGCGTACCTGCGGCCGCGTTTCCTTGTAGTCGGAGTCGACCGAAAACAGCCGCGGGTTTTCTTCCATCCGCGCCAGCAGGCGATCGCGCCATTGCGCCAATTCGGCGTAGTCGGGGCCGCCGAGAACGATCTGCAGTGGCTGCCCGCCGGTGCGGATCAGGCCGGTACGCACGCTGGGGTTGGCGCGCACGCCGGGCAGGGTCGACAGATCCGCACGCAACTGCTCGACCAGGGTCGCGGTGTCGATGTCGCGCTCGTCCCAGGGCTTGAGCAGCACGATCGCCTGGCCGGTGTGCATCTCGCCACCGCCGCCGAAGCCGGCCGGCACCCGGGTGTTGGCGCGATGGATCGGCTGCCCGTCGCCAAGATATTTGAACAGTTTCGCTTCGACCGCCTGCATCTGCCGCACGCTGTAATCGAAGCCGGCGCCTTCGGGGCCGACCACGGTGATGAAGAAGGCACCGCGGTCCTCCGGCGGTGCCAGTTCGGTCGGCACCTCGCGCAGCAGCACGCCGCTGAGGCCCAGGCAGCCAAGCAAAGCGACACCGAACAGCAGCGGCCGCTCCAACGTGCGCTCGAGCAGTGCGTGATAACCGCGCTCCAGCGATTTCAGATGCGACTGCACCCAACCATCCAGGCCGCGCGCCTTTTTGGTATGCGGCCGCAGCAGCAGCGAGCACATCATCGGCGTCAGCGTCAGCGCCACGAACGCCGAGATCAGTACGGCACCGGCCAGCGCCACTGACAGCTCGCGGAACAAGCGGCCGGTGTTGCCCTCCATGAAGCCGATCGGCAGGAACACCGAGGCCAGCACTGCGGTGGTGGCGATCACCGCGAACGCGACCTGTCGCGTGCCGCGGCGTGCCGCGACCAGCGGCGGCTCGCCGAGATCGGTGCGACGCTGCACGTTCTCCAGCACCACGATGGCATCGTCGACCACCAGACCGATACACAGCACCAGCGCCAACAAGGTCAGCAGGTTGATCGAATAGCCGAAGGCCCACAGCGCG
>DASUOA010000222.1:0-5035 GCA_036276895.1 Arenimonas sp.
CGGCGCCGAGCTGCCGCTTGCCGCCACCGACCAGCGCGATCGCCGGCTCCGCCGGCGCGGTCAGCTGCGCCAGCGGCGCGTCAGCGTGGATCAGGCGGCCGGTCAGCGCGGCACCGGCGGTCATCTCCACCACCTTGTAATGGATGTTGCCCTGCACCCGCGCCTTGGGGCCGAGCTGGACGCGCTCGCCGGCGTGGACATCGCCGATCACATGGCCGTCGATCAGAACCACCGGCGCCCGCAGCTCGCCTTCGACATGGCCGTGCTCGGCAATGGTGATCACCGCCTGGCTGCCTTCCTCGGCGCGAATCTTGCCGATCAGCCGACCTTCGACATAGCAGCCGCCGGTAAAGCTGAGGTCGCCGCGGATCACCACGCCCGGGCCGATCAGGGTGTCGACCCCGTGCCCGTTGCGTGCGCCCTTGTGTTTGTCGCCGATACCGAAAGCCATGCCCCTCACTCCTCAAGAACCCTGCGCGGCCCAGGGAAACTCCTGGTCCACCGTGTTGCCGCCGGAACGCAACTGTACTCGCACTCGCTGCGGTGTGAAGCCCTCGGGCAGCAACACGCTGCCCTCGAGCTGCTGGAAGTAGCGGAACGAAAACGCCTGTGCCGGCGCATCCGGCTGCTGCAGCAATTCGGTCCAGTCGAGACTGTGCAGGCGACCGCCGGACACGCCGTCGATCATCAACCGCATCTCTCCGCGGCTGATCGCGCCGCGATTGAGGTTCTGGGTCAGTGTCACTGTGTAACGCCAGCTGCCACCGTTCTCGGCGCTGAAGCGGGCGTCGTGCACCGACAGGCCGCGGCGCTGTCCGGTGTCGCCGACCAGCCGCTCGTAGAAATCGATATCGGCGCGCAGGCCGGCCACTTCTTCCTCGCGTTCGGTCAGCGTCGCTTGCAGTTCGAGGTTGGCGCTGCGGCTGATCTGGTCGGAGCGACGCAGCGTCGCCGCTTCCTGCTGCAGTTCGCGCAGCTCGGCCTGGCGTTCGCTGTCGCGCTGTTCGAGCGCCTCCAGTGTGGCCTGCGTCCGCGCCAGCTCCGGCACCGCGAGACCGGCCGCCAGCCACGCCGCCACCAGCAGCGACAGCGGCCACAGCAGCAACAGCCACAACGCCCAACGCCGCCACAGCGGGCGGTGTGGCACGATCACGAAGCGCGGCGAATCGGGACCGGTGGCGGCCATGCGGCTCCAGACAAGAGGCAGGGGGCGAGTTAGCCGCAGGCAGGGGGCCGGGGTCAAGCCGCGAGCGTGGCCTCGCCACGGCGGACGCCTCGTTTGCTATACGTTATCAGCGCTCACGCGCGCCCTGACAGCCGCGCCGCGCCCGGCGCATAATCCGGCCATGCGAGGACACCACCGATGAGCCTGCCCGACGCACCGGCGCTGGCCGACACCCAGAATGCCTTCGTGCGCCACTTGCACCGCCGCGTCGAAGTGGCCGGTCGCCGCCTGCACCGCTTTCTGCAGGACGGCTGGGACATCAACGGCCTGGCGCTGCTGCACGAAGAGGCCAGCGATCTCGCGCGCCACTGCGCGCAGCGCGAGTTCGAAACCCTCGCAGGCGTCTTCGGTGAATTGGCGGAACGTCTCGGCGAGCCACTGGGTGTCGAGTCACTGCCTAGCGCGGCGCAGGGGCAGACCATCTGGCAGCTGGTCGAGCAGCTCGGCGAAGCGCTACCCGCCGGCGGCGGCGACAGTACCGACGCGGCCGAAGCGACCGCCAGCGGCAGTGCCAGCCTCGCCGGCCACGCCGAAACACCACCGGCCGGTTACTGGCGCCGCTGGGGCGACGACGCGCCGCCGGCCACCTGGCCCGACGAACGCGCGCCACACCCGGTGCGCCGCGAAGTCGTCGCCGAGCCGGAGCCGGAGCCCGTGGCCCATCCGGCCGCGCCACCGGCGAGCGCAGCGCCCACCGCGGCCGCGGCCGAACCCCTTGCCATCGACAGCAACCTGCCGACGCCGCGCGTCTACCACCTGACCCAACACGGCCCGCTGTCGCTGGAGCTCGACCAGCGCATGGAGTCGCTGGGCTGGGAAGTCGAGTTGCTCGATACCGGCGAGGAGCTGATCGAACTGCTCGGCGCCCTGCCTGCCGACTTGGTGATCGTCGATGCCGCCTACACCGCCGAACTCGAATCGTTCGGCCACTGCGTACGTCAGGCGCGCCTGCGCAGTTCGCAGAAGGTGCTGCTGGTCGCCATCTCGGAAGTCGAGAACGTCGGCCTGCGGCTGTCGGCGCGGCGCGCCGGCGTCGATGCGCTGATCGTCGACACCGGCAGCGCCAACGATGTGCTCAAGCGGCTGGCACAACTGCTCGACCCCAACCGCGAGGCGCCGTTCCGGGTGCTGATCGTCGAGGACGACCGCGGCCAGGCGCTGTTCGCCGAGGGCGTGCTGCGCAACGCCAACATGGAGACGCGGGTGGTGCTGCAGGCGCTGGAGGTGATGCCGGTGCTGCAGGCGTTCCAGCCCGACCTGATCCTGATGGACCTGCACATGCCCGGCGCCGACGGCATCGAGCTGACCACGCTGATCCGCGAGCAGGATGAATTCCTGCACACGCCGATCGTGTTCCTCTCCGGCGAAGTCGATGCCGACCGCCAGTTCGATGCACTCGATGCCGGCGGCGATGACTTCCTGGCCAAGCCGATCCGGCCGCGGCACCTGATCGCCTCGGTGCAGAACCGCGTGCGCCGCCATCGCGCGCTCGCCGGACGCCGCCAGCTCAAGCTCGGCCGCGACAGCGCCACCGGCCTGTTCGGCCGCGAAGACCTGTTGGCGCAGGTCGACGAGCTGCTCGCGCGCGGCAGCCGCAGCGCCGGCGGCGTGCTGTTCCTGGAGATCGAGAGCATCGGCATCCTGCGCGACAAGCTCGGCCTGTCGCAGCTCGAACAAGTGCTCGGCGAGACCGGCCGGCTGCTGGCACAGCACAGCACCGAACTGAAGGTGGCGCGCTTCGGTGACGGCAGCTTCCTGGCGCTCGATCTCGAACACGAAGGCAGCGCCCTGGACGGATTGGCGGCGCAGCTGCGTAACCGCATCGTGCAACACCAATTCAGCCCCGGCGGGCATCCGTTGCGGCTGCGCGTCTTCGTCGGCGTAGCGCCATTCGCGCACCGCTACAGCGAGCGTGGCCAACTGCTCAACATCGTCGAGCGCATGGCGCGCGAAGCACGCGGCCGCGAGCGCGGCCTGCAGTGCTACGTACCCAGCCCGACCTCGGAACTCGATCGCGAGCAGCTGCTGCTGGCACAGATCCGCGATGCCGTCGCCAAGGAACGGTTGGAGTTGATGTTCCAGCCGGTGGTGGCGGTGGCCGGCGGCGACGAATCGCAGTACCAGGTGCTGCTGCGCCTGCGCCAGGAAGACGGCAAGCTGATTCCCGCCGGACAAGTGGTACCGCTGGCCGAGCGCGGCGATTTCATCGTCGACATCGATCGCTGGGTGGTGATGCGCGCGCTCGAGCTGATCCGCGACCGCCGCAAGGACGGCGGCAACCTGCGCCTGTTCGTCACCCAGTCGGCGCTGACGCTGTCCGACAGCGCCCAGGTGGCCTGGCTCAAGACCGAGCTGGTGGCGCACGAGGTGCCCGGCACCTCGCTGGTGATCGAACTGCGCCTCGACGACGCGACCTTGCATGCGGCGAGCCTCAAGCAGTTCTGCGCGGCGATGGTCGCCGACGGCGTGCAGTTCTGCCTCAGCCAGTACGAGCACAGCCGCGATGCCGAATCGCTGCTCGAGCAGCTGCCGCTGAGTTACATCAAGCTGGCGCGCAAATACACCGGCGGCAGCATGAGCCAGTCGCTGCGCGATGATCTCAAGGCGATCATCGATCGTGCCCACCGCCATGGCCTCGAAGTGATCGGCCATGGCGTCGAGGACGCGCAGGCGGCGGCGACGCTGTGGATGAGCGGCATCGACTTCATCCAGGGCAATCTGGTACAGCAGGCCGACCAGGGCATGGAATTCGACTTCCAGCAGGCAGTGCTGTGATGTCGTCGGGCGGAGCGGGCGATGGCGCCGTGGTGGTGCGCTGGCTGGCGATCGCCGGCGCCGGCGGTGCCGCGGTGGCCGCAGGCATATCGCATTTCCTCGACGGCTGGCTGTGGCAGACGCTGGCCTTTATCGCCGCCTTGCTGGCGGTTGCCGGCGCCGCCGGCCTGTGGCGCGCCTACTACCGCCGCGAGCAGACCATCGTCGAGGTGGTCGAGCAGAACAGCGAGCAGATCCGCGAGGTCACCTCGCTGCAGCAGGAGCTGGAAAAGCATCGCCAGCTCGAGCGCGAACTGACCGACGCCAAGCAGGCCGCGGAGGCGGCGATGATGGCCAAGGGCGAGTTCCTCGCCACCATGAGCCACGAGATTCGCACGCCGCTCAACGGCATCATCCCGATGCTCGACCTGCTGATGTCGGCCAAGCTGCCGCCGGACCTGCACGACCTGCTGACCACCGCCTTCGCATCGGCGCGACAGATGCAGCGCATCGTCGATGACATCCTCGACTACTCCAAGCTCGAAGCGAACAAGCTCGAGCTGGAGAGCACCGGCTTCAACTTGCGCGACCTGCTCGGCTCGGTGGTGCAGTTGATGGAGAAGTCCGCCGAGGCCAAGGCGCTGCGGCTTGACCTGCACCTCGACCCCTCGGTGCGCCTCGCCGTGCGCGGCGACCCGGTGCGGCTGCGGCAGGTGCTGACCAACCTGATCAGCAACGCGATCAAGTTCACCGAGCGCGGTTCGATCACGGTCAATGTCAGTCGTCGTGGTGAGAGCCGCAATCACCACGAGCTGCGTTTCGAGGTCAAGGACACCGGCATCGGCATCGCCCGCGACAAGACCAGCAGCCTGTTCCGCGCCTTCAGCCAGGCCGACGCCTCGACCACCCGGCTGTATGGCGGCACCGGCCTCGGCCTTGCCATCTGCAAGCGCATCATCGACCTGATGGGCGGCAGCATCGGCGTCGAGTCGGAACCCGGCCGCGGCGCCACCTTCTGGTTCGACGTGCCGCTGCTCAAGGCCAGTGGCGACATGC
>DASUOA010000223.1:0-2285 GCA_036276895.1 Arenimonas sp.
CAGACCACCGGCCTTGAAAGCATGCAAAGCGCCGCCGAGTTGGCGTTGCTGCTGCGTGCTGGCGCGCTGGCGGCACCAGTCGACATCGTCGAGGAGCGCGTGATCGGTCCGTCGCTCGGCCAGGAGAACATCGAGGCCGGCCGTCAGGCGATCGTGATCGGCTTCATCGCCGTCTGCCTGTTGATGATCGTCTACTACAAGTTGTTCGGGGTGATCTCGGTGCTGGCGCTGCTGGCCAATCTCACGCTGCTGGCGGCCTTGCTGTCGGTGATCGACGCCACCCTGACCATGCCCGGCATCGCCGGCATCGTGCTGACGCTGGGCATGGCAATCGACGGCAACGTACTGATCTGCGAACGCATCCGCGAGGAGCTGCGCATCGGCAACTCGCCGATCGCCAGCATCAAGGCTGGTTACGAGCGCGCCTGGACGGTCATCCTCGACTCCAACGTGGCCAAGATCATCGCCGCGGTGGCGCTGTTCTCGTTCGGTTCGGGCCCGGTGCGCGGCTTTGCGATGGTGCTGTTCTTCGGTGTGCTGACCTCGATGTTCACCTCGGTGACGGTCAGTCGCGCGCTTGCCACCCTGGTCTATGGCCATGGCAAGAAGCTGAAGTCGGTTTCGGTGTAACGGGATTCGGAGCCCAAGGACATGGAATTCTTCAATCCCAACAGCAACGTCAACTTCATGGGCATCCGCCGCTTTACGGTGGCGGTGTCGCTGGTGCTGGTACTGGTCTCGATCATCTCGCTGGCGACCCGCGGCCTGAATCTGGCGCTGGACTTCACCGGCGGTACCCTGGTCGAGGTCGCCTACGAGCAGCCGACCGAGCAGGCATCGGTGACCAATGCGCTCGAGGCCGCCGGCTTCAAGGGCGCGGTGGTGCAGCGCTTCGACTCGCGCAATTTCTCGATCCGCCTGGCGCCCGAGGCGGCAGTGGCCGAGCAGGTCGCCGAGGACATGGAAGAAAGCTCGCTCGACGCGGCCAATACCCGCACCGCCGCTGCAGTGCAGCAGGCATTGACCGCCGACGGCGCCAAGCTCGACATCAAGCGCAGCGAGTACGTCGGCCCGCAGGTCGGTGCCGAGTTGGCCTACAACGGCGTGGTCGCGGTGTTGGTGGTGCTGACCGGCATCTTCATCTACATCATGATGCGCTTCGAGTGGAAGTTCTCGGCGGCGGTAGTGGCCGGCGAACTGCACGACGTCATCATCACCCTGGGCTTCTTCTCGCTGACCGGCATGGACTTCGACCTGACCGTGCTGGCCGCGGTGCTGGCGGTCGACGGCTACTCGGTCAACGACAAGATCGTGGTGTTCGACCGCGTGCGCGAATTGTTCCGCTCCAGTCGCAAGGCGGCGCCGATCGAGATCCTCAACCGCGCCGTCAACGACACCCTGTCGCGCACCATCATGACTTCGTTGACCACCCTGTTGACCGTGGTGGCGCTGTACCTGTTCGGCGGTCCGACGGTCGAGGGCTTCTCGCTGGCGCTGATCATCGGCATCGTCATCGGCACGCTGTCGTCGATCTTCTTCGCCTGCCCGGTGCTGCTGGGTCTGGGCGTCAACAAGCAGGACCTGATGCCCAAGGCGCGCGACGAGTCGGATCTCGATCGTCGGCCCTGAGGAAAGGGTTCACGGAAACAGAAAAGCCGCGGACATCCGCGGCTTTTTTGTTGGTCGATCGCCTGGCGTGCCCTCTCCCGAGGACGGGAGAGGGGGCGTCAGGGATCAGGCGAATTGCGCGGCGTAGCCAGACGACACCATCGCCTTGTGCAGCGCGTCGGAGATCTTCAGATTGCCGGCGACGATCTGGCCAGCGTCGAGCAGCTGGTCGCTGCGGCCCTTGAAGTCGAGCACGCGGCCGCCGGCCTCGCGCACCAGCAGCACGCCGGCAGCGATATCCCAGGACTTGATGCCGGCCTCGAAGTAACCGTCGGCGCGGCCGCAAGCAACATAGGCGAGATCGAGCGCGGCCGAGCCGGTGCGGCGCACGTCTTCGGCGGTCAGCAGCAGGTCGCGAATACAGTCGAGTTGCGGCTGCAGCCGCGGCCGCTCGCGCGGCGGGAAGCCGGTGACCAGCAGGCTGCCGGTCAGGTCTTTGCGCTCGCCGATGCGGATCTTCTTGTCGTTGAGCACGGCGCCGGCGCCGCGGCTGGCGGTGAACAGCTCGTTGCGCAGCGGATCGAAGATGACGCCATGGGTCGGCTCGCCCTTCTCGACCACCGCGATCGAGACACAGAAGTGCGGGAAGCCGCGCAGGTAGTTGGAGGTGCCATCGA
>DASUOA010000224.1:0-2688 GCA_036276895.1 Arenimonas sp.
ATGGCCTCTTAGTTGCCGGACTTCGGCAGCAGGTGGCCGACCGTGCGGTTGTCGTCGTGCAGGTACTTCGCTGCGACGCGCTGGATATCGGCGCTGCTGACCTTGGCGTAGAGGTCCGGCGCCGCGAACAGCTTGCGGTAATCGCCGTGGAACACCTCGAAGCTGCCCAGCGTCTGTGCCTTGCCGGAGATGGTGGCGATACCGCGCCAGAAGTTGGCCAGCATCTGCTTGCGCACCTTGGCGAGCTCAGCCTCGCTGACGCCTTCCTTGGCGATGCGCTGCAACTGCGCACCGATGCGCGATTCCACCGTCGCGAGGTCGCCGCCGGGCGGCAGCGTGGCGTACAGGTTGAACAGGCCCGGGTCGAAGCCGCCGCGCAGGAAGCCACCGACCTGCAGTACCGTTTGCGTGTCTTCGACCAGCTCGCGATGCAGGCGCGACGACTCGCCGCGGGTCAGGATCGCCAGCAGCATCTCCAGCGCCGGGGTGTCCTCGTGCGCGGCGGAAGTGGCGTGCCAGGCCATCATCAGCAGCGGTGTCTGCGCTTCCTTGCGCACCACGATGCGGCGCTCGCCTTTCTGCTCGGGTTCGACCGTGGTGACCGCATGCGGTGGCGGCTGTGATGGGATCGGTCCGATGTGCTTCTCGGCCAGCGCGAAGATCTGTTCGGGGTCGACGGCGCCGACTACCAGCATGGTCGCGTTGTTGGGCGCGTAATAGGTCTTGTAGAAATCCTGCAGCTGGTCGATGCGCCAGGCCTCGATATCCGAGGGCCAGCCGATCACCGGGAACTGGTAGGGATGTGCGACATAGGCGGTCGCCTGGAGCTGCTCGATCAGCGCGCCGAAGTTGTCGTTGTCGACCCGCGAGCGGCGCTCCGAATACACCACCTGGCGCTCGCTCTCGACCACCTTGGGGTCGAAGTCGAGGTTGGCCATGCGGTCGCCTTCGAGCTCGAAGATGCGCTCCAGCGCCGTGGCCGGGAACCAGTCCTGGTACACCGTGACGTCATTGCTGGTGTAGGCGTTGTTGCTGCCGCCGTGCGCTTCCATGTCGCGGTCGAACTCGCCCGGCGCGAGATTCTTCGTGCCGTTGAACATCATGTGTTCGAAGTAGTGGGCGATGCCGGTGATGCCCGGGTACTCGTTGCGTCCGCCGGCGCGATACCAGGTGTACAGCGCGACATTGGGGATGTCGTGGTCGGGCCAGACGATGATCTTCAGGCCGTTGTCGAGGGTGCGGGTGACGATGCGATCGGCATCGGGCACGGTTGGCGCGGCGGCCTCGGCAGACGGCGCGCCGAAGGCGAGCAGGGCGGCAAACAGGCCGGCAAGCGGGCGGAGAGACATGGGCGGGCACCGGTGGCAGGGACGGATGCTTATAGTCCCGCCGCCGCTGCCCCGGCAAGTGCGATTGGTTGGCCGCCGGGGGCGACGCGCGCGCGGCGCGCCGCCCCGTGCCTGCTCAGAAGGCGTAGCGCAGCATCAGCTGCCAGACGCGGCCGGAGCGCTCGGTCTCCAGCTCGTACTCGTCGTAGTCGCGGTCGATCTGGTCGGCGAGGGTATCGAACTTGTCGAAGAACTCGTCCTTGCTGGCATCGAGCAGGTTGGAGCCGGTCAGGCGCAGCACCAGCTTCTCGCCGAAGCGCTTCTCGACGAAAGCCTCGAGGTCGGCGCCGTACTCGGTGCGCACTTCCTCGGCCAGCACGCGGGATTCGGCCGCGCCCTGCTTGCGGTAGCTGGCGCCGAAGGACACCCCGGCCTCGTCGAAGCTGTGGATGAAGCCGAGGTTGTAGACGTAGCGCGCCTGGTCGTTGAAGCGGCGCTCGCCGATGGCATCGTCGACGCGGCTGTCGAGCCAGGAGGCATTGGCGAACACGCCGGTGTTCTCCAACCCGAACGCGGTCAGCGGCATCGAGACATCGAACTCGATGCCATAGACTTCGCCGTCGCCGACATTGGCCGCGGTGTAGACGAAGCTGTCCGGGTCGAACTCGGGGTAGCCGGGGCTGTTCTCGTCGGCGCCCGGGTTGTCGTCGAGGAACTCTTCGACATCGTCCTCGTAGTCGCCGATCGCCTCGTCGCTGGGCTCGCCGGTGTTGACCAGCTCGATCAGGTCGCTGACATCGCGGTAGAACACGTTGACGCCGATGATGCCGCGCGCGCCAATGCGGTGCTCGAATCCGAGGTCGATGCCGTTGGCGGTCTCGGGTGCCAGCAGCGGGTTGCCGATGAAGTCGTTGTCGCCGAACTCGCCTTCGAGCAGGGTCGGGTCGAGGTGATTGAAGTTCGGACGGCGCAGGCTGCGCGCCAGCGACAGCGAGAGGCGGTCGGCATCGCTCATGGCCCAGCGCAGGTGCGCAGAGGGCAGCAGCAGGCCGTAGTCCTGGCGATAGGTGTTGCCGTCATGGTGGATGTCGGCGTCGGTCATCTCGTAGCGCAGACCCGCCTCCCACTGCAGGCTGCCGCGGTCGCCGTCGAACATCAGGTAGGGGTCGAGGCGGCGTTCCTCGATGCGGCTGGCGAACACGTCGAAGTCCTCGTAGGGCGGCAGTGCCGCACCTTCTTCGTCGGTATCGACCTCGCTGACGCTGAGCGACGCGCGCCGGCGCTTGTCCTGGAAGTCGAGGCCGAAGGCCACGCCGGCGCCGTCGAGGTCGCGCTCGTGTTCAAGCTTCATCGCCAGCTC
>DASUOA010000225.1:0-13285 GCA_036276895.1 Arenimonas sp.
ATGGACCTCACGCTGGTTGATCAGGCACTTCTGCGAGGTATGCACGAACTCGATCGGATCCTCGACCGAGAGGATGTGCGCGTATTCGTTCTTGTTGACGTGGTCGACCATCGCCGCCAGCGTCGTCGACTTGCCAGAACCGGTCGGGCCGGTGACGAGGATCAGGCCCTGCGGCTGCTGGATGATCTCCGAGAAGATCTTCGGTGCCGCCAGTTCTTCCAGCGTCAGGATCTGGCTGGGAATGGTACGGAACACGGCGCCGGCGCCGCGGTTCTGGTTGAAGGCGTTGACGCGGAAGCGCGCCAGGCCGGGACTCTCGAAGGAGAAGTCGACTTCGAGGAATTCCTCGTAATCGCGGCGCTGCTTGTCCGACATGATGTCGTAGACCAGCGCGTGCACCTGCTTGTGGTCGAGCGCCGGGATGTTGATGCGGCGTACGTCACCATCGACGCGGATCATCGGCGGCAGGCCAGCCGAGAGATGCAGGTCGGAAGCTTTGTTCTTGACCGAAAATGCCAGTAGCTCGGCAATGTCCATGCTGTATCCCCTCGGCGCGTCAACGGATAGGCGATCGCAAGTCCCCGGGGCAGTATAGCGCCAACCCTCAGCGCCAACGCCAGACATGGAAAATCTCAGCCGGGCCTTTCACGACATCATGCAAGGCATTGAAAACGCGGCGCGGCAGGCGGGGCGGCCAAACGCAGTCCGGCTGCTGGCGGTGTCCAAGACCCGTACCGCCGCCGAGGTGCGGGCATTGGCGGCATTGGGCCAGACCGCGTTCGGCGAAAACTACGTTCAAGAGGCGGGCGACAAGCGCGTCGCGCTCGCGGATCTGGACCTGGACCTGGAATGGCATCTGATCGGCCATCTGCAAAGCAACAAGGCCAAAGACGCCGCCGAAGGTTTTGACTGGGTGCAGTCAGTGGACCGGCCGCGCATTGTCGAAGCCCTCGCCCGCCACCGGCCGCCTTCACTGCCGCCCTTGAATGTATTGATCCAGGTGAACGTCGATGACGAGCAGAGCAAATCCGGTTGCCGGCCTGACGATGTCAGCGCCTTGGCGGCGGTGATCGAAGCGCGGAAAAGCCTGCGACTGCGCGGACTGATGGCCATCCCCCATCCCGACCCGACCTCGGAACGACGCCGCAATGCCTTCCGCAGCATGAAGCGGCTGTTCGACGCGCTGGCCGCGCAGTACCCGCAGGTCGACACGTTGTCGATGGGCATGAGCGAGGACTACGCCCTCGCCATTGCCGAGGGCGCGACCCTGGTGCGGGTCGGTTCGGCGCTGTTCGGGCCACGCGGGGTATGAGCCGACTCGCGGCTGCGGCTATGCTCGTCAACATCGCCTGACCCAAGGACACACCGACACGATGACTTCCGCCGCTGCTGCATCCGTCGCCTTCATCGGCGGTGGCAACATGGCCCGTAGCCTGATCGGCGGGCTGATCGCCAAGGGCCAGCCGGCTGCCGCCATCCGCGTTGCCGAGCCACTGGCCGAGCTGCGAGACGGACTGGCGCGCGACTTCGCCGTCAGCGTGACGGCAGACAACGAGACCGCCGCCGACGGCGCAGCGGTCTGGGTACTGGCGGTCAAGCCGCAGGTGCTGCGTCTGGTCTGCGACCGGCTCTCGGCGCTGGCGCAGCAGCAGCGGCCGCTGGTGGTGTCGATCGCCGCTGGCATCACCACCGACCAGCTTGACCGCTGGCTCGGGGGCGGCGTGGCGGTCGTGCGCTGCATGCCGAACACGCCGGCCCTGCTGGGCGCGGGCGCCACCGGCCTTTACGCGAACGCGCAAGTCAGCGAGGAACAGAAAGTCGCTGCGGAGAGTCTGATGCAGGCCACCGGCATCACGGCCTGGATTGCCGGCGAAGCACAGATGGACGCGGTGACGGCGCTGTCGGGTAGCGGCCCGGCCTATGTCTTCCTGCTCGCCGAGGCGATGCAGGCCGCGGGCGAGGCGCAAGGGCTCGATGCGGAAACGGCGCGCCGGTTGGCCTTGCAGACGATCTTCGGCGCCGCGCGGATGCTGGTCGAAGCCGGCGAAGCAGCCGACACCCTGCGCCGCCGCGTCACTTCGCCAGGTGGCACTACCCAGGCGGCGATCGAACATTTCGAGGCCGGTGATTTCCGCGCACTGGTCGCCGGCGCCATTGCCGCGGCCACCGAGCGTGGGCGCACGCTGTCGGCCGCAAACGACTGAGCGCCGCCTGCGCAGCAGGCGTTGTCGCGCGGCGACCGACTGACTAACGCATCGCCCAGCGACGGATGATCGCGGCGATCTCGCGCAGGCCGTCGGTCAGGGCTGCCGGCCCCGGCTGCAGGATGATCGGCGACTTGATCTCGTGCAGCTCGCCATCGCGCACCGCCGGCACGACGTGCCAACCCGCGCGCGCTGCCACCTTGTCGGGTCGGAATTTCTTGCCGCACCACGACCCGAGCACGATGTCCGGCGCCCGCGCGAGGATCTCGTCGTCGTTGGCGAGAATGCGGCCCCTGGCCAAGGGCTCGGCGGCGCGTTCGGGAAAGATATCGTCACCGCCAGCAACGCCGACCAGCTCCGAGACCCAGCGGATGCCGCTGATGCGCGGCTCGTCCCATTCCTCGAAATAGACCTTGGGCCGACGCGGCAGGCGCGCAGTCTCCTCTGCCACGGCATCGATCCCGCGCTGCAATTCGTCAGCGTAGCGCTCCGCTGCCGCGGCCACGCCGACCAGCGCACCGAGCCGGCGCACATAGTCGAGGATGCCGGCGACGCTGCGGTGATTGCTGATCCAGACCTCCACGCCGCGCCGGACCAGCTCGGCAGCGATGTCGGCCTGGATATCGGAAAAGCCGACCACGAAATCCGGTTGCAGGCGCAGGATCTCGTCGATCTTGGCGCTGGTGAAGGCGCTGACCTTGGGCTTCTCTTTGCGCGCCTGTTTCGGCCGCACGGTGAATCCGCTGATGCCGACGATGCGATCGGATTCGCCGAGCGCATACAGCACCTCGGTCGGCTCCTCGGTCAGGCAGACGATGCGCTGCGGGCCGGCCATCACGGATACAGCATGCGGCGGTGCCAGATACCCTGCTGGCGCTGGTAGACCTGACGCTCGTGCAGGCGGAACTGGGCGCCGTACCAGAACTCGATGCGCTCCGGGCAAACCCGGAAGCCCGACCAGTGTGGCGGTCGCGGCACATCACGGCCTTCGAACTCGCGCTCGAATTCGGCCAGGCGCGCCTCGAACGTCGCGCGCGAATCGAGCAACTGGCTTTGCTTGGACGCCCAGGCGCCGAGCTGGCTGCCGCGCGGCCGGGTGGCGAAATAGGCATCGGCCTCGGCCAGGCTCACCGGCTCGACCGGGCCTTCGATCTTCACCTGCACACCTTCGCGCAGCGTCTTCCAGTGGAACAGCAGCGCCGCCATCGGATGCGCGGCCAGCTGCCGGCCCTTGCGACTGTCGAAGTTGGTGTAGAAGACGAAGCCGCGCGCGTCGAAGCCCTTTAGCAGCACCGTGCGCGCCGACGGTTGGCCGCCGCGGCCGACGGTAGCCACCGTCATCGCGGTGGGCTCGGGATCGCCTGACGCCTTGGCCTCATCGAGCAGGCTGGCGAAGGTGGCGAGGGCTTCGTCGAACAGATGGTTGGCATCGGTCATGGCGGTCTCCTGAGCCGGCATTGTCGCTGCTGGGCGTGGGCTACGACAGGACCTGGATCAAATCAGCTCGACCGTGCAGTGTCTGTGAGCGCCGCGTAACCGGCACGGAAGTCGGGACAGGCCGGTTTCCAGCCGCTGCCGCGCAGCACGCTGTTGCGCAGCCGACGACCCGTCTCGGCGCCGGCGATCATGCCCTGTACCGGCAGGTCCATACGCGCTCGCAACCAGTCGAGCAACTCGGCTTCGCGCACAGGCTGGTCGTCGCTACCGATGTACAGCCGCTGCGGTCGGGGCAGATCGAGCAGGTGCGAGATCGCCGCCGCCGCGTCATCGACATGGAGGCGATTGGTCCAATGCGGTCGACCGGCGACGGGTTCGCGGGCGCGGCGCAGCATCGCTTCGCGCCCGGGGCCGTACAGGCCGGAACAGCGCAGGATGACCGCGCCCGGATGCGGAGCGAGGCAGGCCTCGGCCTCGCGCAGTACACGGCCATTGAACTGCGGTGGATTCGCCGGCGTCGTCTCGTCCACCCATTTGCCGGCGTCCTCGCCATAGACCGCAGTGGACGACACGAACAACCAGCGCGGGCAATCGATGCGATCGAGCAGGCGCAGCAGTCCGTCGCGATAGAGGGCGCGATAGGCCGCTTCGCCACGCTCGTCCGGCGCCGCGCAGAACACCACGCGTTCGATCTGCCGCGGCAACTGATCCAGGCCGCGGCCGCTGGCGAGATCCGCCTGCAACGCGCGCTGCCCGGGCGCTCCGCCGACTTCACGACGACGCAGCGTCAGCACGTCATCACCGCAGTCCGCGCGCAGCCGTGCAACGCGTTGCCCAACATCACCGGCACCGGCGATCAGACAAACGGGCGCGTCGCGCAAGGCCATGGAGTCGGCTCCGGAAAGCAAGCCGCAGATGCTAGCATCGCGCCCCATGAATCCTGCGCCCAATCTCGTGCTGGTGGGCCCGATGGGCGCCGGCAAGACCTCGATCGGCAAGCGCCTCGCTGCGCATTTCGCTCTCGACTTCGTCGATGTCGACCAGCGCCTGGAAGTGATCACCGGCGCGCCGGTGCCGGTGATCTTCGAGTGCGAGGGCGAAGCCGGTTTCCGCCAGCGCGAAACGGCGCTGATCGCCGAGCTGATGCAGGGCCACGGCCAGCTGGTGGCCACCGGTGGCGGTGCGGTACTGGCCGAAGACAATCGCCGGCGCCTGCGTGAGCGCGGCTTCGTGGTGCATCTGCGGGTCGGCGTCGATCAGCAGATCGAGCGGCTGGCGCGAGACCGGCAGCGCCCACTGCTGGCCGGTGGCGACCGCCGCGAGAAACTCGAAGCGCTGGCGGCGGCGCGTACGCCGCTGTACGAAGCCATCGCCGATATCGAGTTCTCGTCCGACGGCTTGTCGGTCGGCCACGCCGCCGAACAGCTGGCAGCCCTGATCGCACCGCGCTGGCAGCGCGCGGACGCCGCCTGATGCGCACGCTGACCGTCGAACTCGGCGCCCGCCGCTACCCGATCCGCATCGGCGCCGGGCTGCTGGGCGCTGGCGATGCGCTCGAAGGCTTGTTGCCGGGCCGCCACGTGCTGCTGGTCAGCGATGCGAATGTCGCGACGCATTACCTCGCGCCGCTGCAAGCGCTGCTCGCCGACAAGACCGTGCGTACCTGCGTGCTGACACCCGGCGAGCAGGAAAAGAATCTCGAGCGTTACGGCGAGCTGCTGCAGGCTCTGGCCGAGCTCGGTGCCAGTCGCGATGCGACGGTGATCGCGCTCGGCGGCGGCGTGGTCGGTGACCTCGCCGGATTCGTGGCGGCGAGCTGGATGCGCGGCGTGCGCTTCGTGCAATGTCCGACCACCTTGCTCGCCATGGTCGACTCCTCGGTCGGCGGCAAGACCGCGGTCGACCTGCCGCAGGGCAAGAACCTGGTCGGTGCCTTCCACCAGCCAGCGGCGGTGCTGGCCGATACCGCAACACTGGCCACCCTGCCCGAGCGCGAACTGCGCGCGGGTCTCGCCGAGGTGGTGAAGTACGGCGCCATCATCGATGCCGGCTTCTTCGACTGGATCGAAGACTACGCCGAGGCTCTGCTGGGCCGCGATGCCGCTGCGCTGGAAGAAGCCATTGCCCGCAGCTGCGCGATCAAAGCCGGCATCGTCGCGCGCGACGAAACCGAGCAGGGCGAACGCATGCTGCTCAACTTCGGTCACAGTTTCGGCCATGCCATCGAGGCCGAGCAGAGTTTCGGCGGTTTGAACCACGGCGAGGCGGTGGCGGTGGGCATGGTGCTCGCCGCGCGATTGTCCGTCCGACTGGGGATGGCCGATGCCGGCGACGGCGCGCGCCTGCAGGCACTACTGCAGCGCCTGGGATTGCCGGACGCGATTCCGGAAGGGCTGCCGATGTCGGGCCTGATCGCGCGCATGCGCCTGGACAAGAAAAACCAGTCCGGCCGTTTGCGCCTGATCCTGTGGCGCGGCATCGGCCGAGCCGAGGTCGTGGCCGACGTGCCCGAGGCGGAAATCCTCGCGCTGGAAACCGCCCCCGCAAGCTAGAATGGCGCCTTATGCGCCTACTCCTGCAACAACGCCCGACCGCCGGCGAAGCCCCCAAGTTCGTGCAGCTGACCCTGCAGCAGGATCTGCTGGGCGGCTGGAACCTGTTGCGCGAGACCGGACAGACAGGCGGCAAATCGCAACTCAAGCGCGAGCAGTATCTCGACCGCGCTGAAGCCCTGTCTGCCTTCGAAAAGGCCCGTGACCTGCAGGTGAAGAAAGGCTTCCAGGTCGTCTTCGCCGAAGGCGCCGGCGCGCCGCGCTGACACAAGGATGAGCATGATCTTGCAGAACGACCGTTTCCTGCGTGCCCTGCGCCGCGAACCCGTCGACCGCACGCCGGTGTGGCTGATGCGCCAGGCCGGCCGCTACCTGCCGGAATACCGCGCCACCCGCGCCCGCGCCGGCAGCTTCATGGGCCTTGCCACCAATCCTGAGCTGGCCTGCGAAGTCACCTTGCAGCCGCTCGAACGCTATTCGCTCGACGCCGCCATCCTGTTTTCCGACATCCTCACCGTGCCCGATGCCATGGGCCTCGGCCTGTACTTCGCCGACGGCGAGGGCCCGAAGTTCGAGCGCCCGGTGCGCAGTGTGGCCGACATCGAGCGGCTCGCCGTGCCGGACATGGATCGCGAACTGCGCTACGTGATGGACGCGGTGCGCGTGATCCGCCGCGAGCTCGCCGGCCGGGTGCCGCTGATCGGCTTTTCCGGCAGCCCGTGGACGCTGGCCTGCTACATGGTCGAGGGCGGCGGCAGCGACAACTTCGCGCGCATCAAGGCAATGGCGCTGAACGAGCCAGCGGCGCTGCACCGCCTGTTGACCGTCGTCACCGATGCGGTGATCGCCTACCTCGCGGCGCAGCACGCCGCCGGCGCGCAGGCGCTGCAGGTGTTCGACACCTGGGGCGGCGTGCTGGCGCCGCATCTCTACCGCGAGTTCTCCCTGCCCTATCTCACCCGCATCGCGGCCGAACTGCCGCGTGGCGAGGGCAGCGAGCGCGCACCGCTGATCCTGTTCGGCAAGGGCAACGCGCCGTATCTGGAAGAACTCGCCGCCAGTGGCTGCGAAGGTCTCGGCGTCGACTGGACGGTGAGCCTGGGCGAAGCGCGCCGGCGCACCGGCGGCAAGGTCGCGCTGCAGGGCAATCTCGACCCAGCCACGCTGTATGCCTCGCCGGAAGCGATCCGCAGCGAAGTGCGTCGTGCGCTGGACGATTACGCGGCCGCCAACGGCGGCTCACGGGCCGGCCATGTGTTCAACCTCGGCCACGGCCTGTCGCCGGACATGGACCCGGCCCACATCGGCGTGCTGGTCGACGCCGTGCACGAGTTCAGCGCATGAGCACGCAACGCCCGCTGCGCCGGTCGCGCAACAACCGCTGGCTGGCCGGCGTGATCGGTGGCCTCGCCGAGTACTTCGACCTGTCGCCGGAAGGCCTGCGCGTGGCCTACATCTTGCTGTCGCTGCTGTCGGCGGCGTTTCCCGGCATCCTGGTCTACATCGTGCTCTGGCTGGTCATTCCGAACGAGGCTTGACGGCCTCGGCGATTGCCGCCGCCAGCATCGCGGCTGTCACCGGCTTGCGCTGGAACCCGTCCATGCCGGCCGCAAGCGCCTGCGCTTCGGCATCCGGATCGGAGCGCGCGGTGAGCGCGAGCAGCGGCAGTGCGCGACCCTGCGCGCGGATCAGTCGCGCCAATTGCAGGCCATCCATGCCCGGCAGATCGAGATCGAGAAAGGCAAGATCGAAGTCGCCGGCAGCAAGGGCTGACAACGCGGCCAGAGCCTGCGATGCGTGCGTCACGCGATGGCCGAGACCTTCCAACAGCCCGCCCAGCACTTCCGCCAGCAGCGGATCGTCCTCGACCAGCAGCACCCGTCGCCTGCCGCTGTCCGGCGCACTCGCAGCGATCGGCTCACGCGCGACCGATTCGATCGCGACGCGCGGCAACGGCAACGCCACCCGGAAGCTGGCGCCTTGCCCCGGCGCGCTGACCACGTCGATGCTGCCGCCCATTGCCTCCGCCAGCTCCTGGCAGATGGCCAAGCCCAGCCCGCTGCCGCCGTAGCGCGCTGCAGTGCGCGCGCCATCGGCCTGTTCAAAACGCTGGAACAGCCGCGCCTGCTGCTCGGCACTGAGACCCGGGCCACTGTCGGAGACTTCGATGCGCACGCCATCGACCGCCAGCGCCGAGGTGCGCAGGGCGACTTCGCCACGCTCGGTGAACTTGATCGCGTTGTTGCCGAGGTTGAGCAGGATCTGCCGCACCCGCGCGACATCGCCCAGCAACGCACCCGGCGTATCCGGCCCCCGCTGCAGGATGAACTGCAGGCCTTTGGCTTCGGCCAGCGGGCGCAGCAGGGCAACCACTTCGTCGAGCAGGGCCTGCAGATCGAACGGCGTCGCCACCAGCTCCAGTTTGCCGGCCTCGATGCGGGCCAGGTCCAGCGCGTCGTTGAGCAGTCGCAACAGGTGCTGGCCCGCGCCCTGGATCTGCGCCACCTTGGTGCGCGCCGGCGGCGGCAGGTCGCTGGCGAGCAGCAGTTCGGCCATGCCTAGCACGCCGGTCATCGGCGTGCGGATTTCGTGCCCGAGCGTGGCGACAAAGCGCGACTTGGCTTCCGAACCCTGCTCCAGCAGGCGCTGCCGCTGCCGTCCGAGCTGCCTTGCCGCGCGACGGCGAACGCGCGCCCGGTAGCCGCGCGCAAGCGCGACCACGCCGATGGCGGCCAGCAGCACGAATCCGGCCAATGCAGCCGGGCGACGCCACCAGGGCGCCTCCACCCACACGTCGAGTTCGCGCGGTGCCGACCAGGGGCCGTCGGCCGCCGCGGCGATCACCCGCAGTCGATAGCGGCCCGGATCGAGGCGCGGAAACACCCGCTCGCCACGGGCTCCTGTTTCCACCCAGTCCGAATCGTAGTTTTCGAGCCAGAAGCGATAGCGATGGTTGCGCGCATCGGCGAACGACAACAGGCGCACGGCGACACGCAGGTCGCGGTCCTCGGCCTGCAGTTGCAACGCGCCCTCGGATGCGGGCAAGGCGATGTCGTCCTCGCCGCGCCGCAGCAGGATCGCATCGATGCTCAGGCGCGGTACCACGGCGCTGGCACGGATCCGCTCCGGGTCGAACAGCATCAGCCCGGCGATGCTCGCCGCCGCGCCGATGCCGTTGTCCAGAATCAGCGGTGGACGTGCCACGAACTCCTGGCTGCGCAGTCCATCGCGGTTGCCGTACAACCTTGCCTGACGGGCGATCGGATCGAAGCGCAGCAGTCCGCGTGGCGTGGTAAGCCACAGAGCGCCGCTGCGATCGACCGCGATGCCACCGCTGTCGACTGCGGGTATGCCGTCGTCACCGCCGAATCGCTGCAGCAGCTCGAGCCGGTCGCCACGCCAGCGCCAGGCCTCCAACGCATCCTGGCGCGACAGCCAGACGCGATCCGGCGGCACGTACCGTGCTGCCAGCACACGGTCTCCGGCATCACCCGGCACCGGCTGCACTGCCGGCGTCCCCGCATCAACGCGTAACAGACCCGTTCCGCCCAGCAACCACAAACGGCCATCGGGCCCGGCCAACAGTTGCCTTATGTCGCTCGGCAGCTGGTTCGGCCCGGTGCCCATGCGCAAGCTGTGGACGACGCGCCCGTCGACATCGCGCGCCTGCACGCCGTGGCCGCTGTGCAGCGACCACAACAGGCCATCGGGGGTTTCGCACAGCCACGACACCGGCCCCGGCAAGCCCGACAGTTCACCGCCGTCGGCAGCGAACTGTCGCACCTGCCGGGTCTCCGGATCGACCCGTGTCAGGCCAAGCTGGTGACCGACCCAGACGCTGCCGTCGCGCCGAGGCAGCACCGACCACAAACGCCGGTCGGGAAACGCTTCTGGCCCGGCCAGGAAGCGCTCGCTGCGACCAGTGCCGGGGTCGATGCGCTCCAGCGTATGGCTGCTGCCGACCAGCCACAGCCGCCCGTTGCCCGCGTCGGCGATGCCTTGCACCGGGGTGTTGGCCAAGCTGTCCGGCTCGCCGCGCCGCCACTCCAGTGCGCCGAACTGCCGCCAACCCGCCGGCAGTCGCAGCAGCCCGCGATCACTGGAAGCAAACCACAGTCCGCCCTCATGGTCCTCGAAGGCCTGCAGCAATGCCGTGCCGGTCTCGACCCGCTCGACGCGGCCATCGCGTTCGCGATCGAGCCCGCGCCGGGTGGCAATCCAGCGGGTGCCTTCGCGGTCGCGCAGCACCGCGGTGACGCCGCCTTCGGCCAGCGCATCGCGCCAAGGTGCCAGTGCCACGTGGCCCTCGCGCTCGCGCAGATAGAGCCCATCGGAGGTACCGATCCAGAGCCGGCCATCAAGCTCCGGCGACAGGCTGAACACCATTGGCGAATTCAAGCCGCCGTTGACGATGCGCTCGAAGTCGCGGCCATTCCAGCGCGCCAGCCCGACAGTGCTGCCGATCCAGAGATCACCGTCGGCGGCACTGGCCAGCGCCAGGATCTGGTCCGAAGGCAGGCTGCGAGGGTCGTCGGGCGCGTGCAGGAAATGCCGCCAGCGGCCATCCGCCCCCAGGCGATGCAGACCATCACCAAAACTGCCGAACCACACGGCGCCGTCGGCACTCGAGGCAATCGCCCAGACATCCACGCGTGCGAGTCGGCCCGCAGCCTCCTCCGCCACCGCCTGGAACCCTTGCCGGTCCGCCGCCATCCAGCGCAGGCCCTGGCCTTCGACGGCGACCCAGATGCGATCGGCGGCGTCGACGTGCACGGCCAGCAGATTGTTGCCCGGCAGGCTCGACGGATCGCCGGGCGCATGGCGCCAGATGCGGAACTCGACGCCGTCGTAACGCGCGAGACCGTCGCGCGTCGCCAGCCACAGGTAGCCGGCGCGGTCCTGGGCGATGCCGCTGATGGCGCTCGATGGCAGCCCGTCGTCAACACCAAGACGGCGCAACTGCGGCGTTTCCAGCACGGCAAGCGCCGCACCGGCCCAGGCGACGAGCAAACAGGCGACCACGCGCAGACTGCGCATGCGATCCCTCCCCTTCGAGGCAATCCCCCGATGCCGCCCCGTCCGCGGCACCGGACTCGATGCTCGCAACGGATCGTTGCGCCCGCAAGCCCCGCGACCGTGATGCATCGGCCTACACTGGGGCCCATGCGCCGGATCCTGTCGCACATCGTCATGCATGGCCTGCTGACCCTGGCCGGCCTTGCCGCGCCAGCGGCCGTCACCCCGGCCGCGGCAGCCGCCCGTGACTACCGCATCGATCCTGTCCACACGCGGCTGTTGTTCCGCATCGATCACGCCGGCCTGTCGACCGCGATGGGCAGTTTTTCCGGCATCACCGGCAGCCTGCGCTTCGATCCCGATGATCCGGCGGCCACCCGTGTCGAGGTGCGTATTCCGATCGATCGCCTCGACCTCGGCGACCCGGAGTGGAACCACACCATGAGCGGGCGCGGCTGGTTCGATGCCGAGCGACACCCGCAGGCGCGCTATGTCGCCGATCGTGTCGAGGTGCTGGACGACGGCCGTTGGCGCATCCATGGCCAACTCACGCTGCGCGGCCAGCAACGCGAGGTCGCGCTGGACGCCCGCATCAATGCGCACAAGCGCCACCCGCTGACGCTGCGCCGCACGCTCGGCGTCTCGGCCACGGCGACGCTGCGCCGCAGCGACTTCGGCATGCAGCGCTGGCCCAACCTGGTCGGCGACGAGGTCGCACTGCTGATCGAGCTCGAGGCCCAGCGCGGTCGCCCTCGCGACCGCAAGAGCGATGACCGCGACACCACTACCGGAGAGGATGACCATGCGGATCCGCAATGACAGCGAGCACTGGGGCGCGGTAAGCCTCGCGCTGCACTGGCTGACCTTCGTGCTGATCATCGGCCTGGCCATCGTCGGCCTGGTGATGACCGAGCTGCCCAACTCACCGTTGAAGATCAGCGTCTACGCCTGGCACAAGAGTTTCGGGCTCACCGTGCTCGGCTTGACGCTGTTGCGCCTGGGCTGGCGCCTGATCGGGCCGGTGCCGGCACCGGTGCCGATGCCGGCCTGGCAGCGCTGGGCCGCGGCCGGCACCCAGGGCGTGATGTACGTGCTGCTGCTGGCGATACCGCTGAGCGGATGGCTATACAACTCGGCGGCAGGTTTTCCGCTGAAGTGGTTCGGACTGTTCTCGCTGCCCAAGCTCAGTGGCTACAACCCGGACCTGAAGCACTTCGCCGAAGAAACCCACGAAACGCTGTTCTACCTGCTGGCGCTGGTGATACTGATCCACGCTGCGGCGGCGCTGAAACACCACTACCTCGATCGCGACCCGACGCTGCGCCGCATGCTGGCGTGGCGCTCGAAGCCACGAACCTGACACCGGAGACCCCAATGCTGCGACTGCTGCTGCTCCTGCTGTGCTCGACGCCGACGCTGGCTGCCGATTACGTCGCCCAACAGCCATCGCAGCTCGGCTTCACCGCCGAGTTCCAGGGCGAGGCATTCGAAGGCCGCTTTGCGCGGTTCACGCCGGCCATCCGTTTCGATCCCGACGATCTCGCCGGCAGTCGTTTCGACGTGCGCATCGAACTGGCCAGCGCCGATACCGACAATGAAGAACGCGACGAGCTGCTGCTGGGCGGCGATTTCTTCGCGGTAGGCGATCAACCGGACGCTCGCTACGTCGCCACCCGCTTCAAGTCGCTGGGCAATGGCCGCTACGTCGCCGAGGGCGAGCTCAGCCTGCGCGGCGTGACCAAGGCGGTGCCATTGACCTTCAGCTGGACGCCCGGTTCGCCCACCGTGCTCGAGGGCGAGGCGACGCTCGATCGCCTGGCCTTCAAGGTCGGCGTCGGCGACTGGAGCGACACAGGCTTGTTACCGGCGTCGGTAAAGGTGACTACGCGTCTGCTGCTGATGCCGCGCAAGTAACGGGCGCTGCTCACTCCCACAGCGCGCGCACGGCATCGGCGCTGAACGGCCAATCGAGTTCGGTTTGCCGTTCGTCCTCGCGCAGCACCGGCACGCGCTCGCCGTAGCGCGCCAGCAGCGCGGCATCGCCATCGATATACAGCGACTCGAAGTCGCCAACAC
>DASUOA010000226.1:0-2639 GCA_036276895.1 Arenimonas sp.
CGGAAGCGGCCGTTGAAGCTTTCGACGTAGGCGTTCTGGTTCGGCTTGCCCGGCTCGATCAAGCGCAGGGCCACGCCCCGCTTGTGTGCCCATTCGAGCATGGCCTTGCCGCAGAACTCCTTGCCGTTGTCGGTGCGAATAGCCTGCGGCAGGCCGCGTGTCAGCGCCAGTCGCTCGAGGATGCGCACGACGCCCGTTCCGGAGATCGCTCGTTCGACTTCGATGACGACCGACTCGTGGGTGGCGTCGTCGACGATGACCAGGCACTTGAGCACGCGCCCCTCGGCCGTACGGTCGAAGACGAAGTCCATCGACCACACTTGGTTCGTTGCCGTTGGCCGGATCAAGGGCTGGCGATCGCCAACGGGCACCTTCTTGCGCTTGCGCCGCCGCACCTGCAGCCGCGCCTCCTGATACAGCCGCTCCACGCGCTTGTAGTTCACGATCAGCCCTGCCTGTCGAAGTTTGAGGTGGATCATTCCGACGCCGTAGCGGCGGTGTCGCTGGGCCAGCGCCAGGATCTGCTCGCGCAGCTCGACGTTTCGATCTGGGCGAGGCTCGTAGCGCAGGGCACTGGCGCTCATCTGCACCGCCACCAGTGCTCGTCGCTCGCTCAAACCTCGGCCCATCATGTAGCGCACCTGCTCACGCCGGGCCGGTGCGCTCACCACTTTTTTCGCAGCACCTCGCGTGTGACCTCGATCTCCAGCATCGATTCGGCCAGCAGCTTCTTCAGTCGGGCGTTCTCGGTCTCGAGCTCACGCAGGCGCTTGGCCTCGGACACGCTCATGCCGCCGAACTTGCTGCGCCACAGGTAGTACGAGGCCTCGCTGAAGCCGTGCCGACGGCATAGGTCCTTGACCGGCATACCGGCCTCCGCCTCACGCAGGAAGCCAATGATCTGCTCTTCGGTAAATCGCTTCTTCACGTCCAATCTCCTTGTCGATGGGGATTGGACTCCAAATCGTCGTGCTACTCAAAAGCGGGGGGACGTCGAACCCGAAGCACATCCGCCACAGATGGCGCGCGAGTCGATCGGTGCCGCGCAGACCGCCGGCCCGGTGCGCGCGCCAGTCGCCCATGGCCGCGACCAAGAACACGATGCCGCCAATCAGCGGTGGCACGACCCGCGGCCGCCCGACCACCGGCAGCGCCGGGTCGAGCCACTCCCGCGCGCCGCCATAGAGCATCATCACGCCGCTGGCAAACACCAGCAGCATCAACACAAAGTCGCCGCGCCGCCCCAGCCCGGCCTGAGGGCGAACCGTCGTCATCGCCGAGTAGACCAGATAGGCGGCGACGAAACCGGCCACCACCTGGCCGGCGTTGCGCTCGTACAGTCCGATGCCCATCGCACTCACGCCCAGCAGCACCATCGCCCAGGTGAACGCCTGACCGCTCAGGCGATGTACCCGTCCACCCTTGGCCGCGGCCAGAGCCGCGCTGCCCGCGCCAATAGCCACCAGTCCAGCGGAAAAGTGCAGCGCAAGCACCAGCCACAGCGCACCAGCGGATGTCGCGAAGGTGACTCGATCCACGGGAAGAACTCCAGAAAAGGCAAAGGCAAATTGGGGCCAGAGAACATTAGCGTTTCAAACGGAAATTTTCTCTGACCCCATTTCTGAGCCCAACTGCGCCCATCTCAAGCCGCGTGCGCATCCCGACGAAGCTGACCCGCCTCATCCAGCTTGCGGTAGAGCGATGCGGCGCTGAGGTCGAAACCGTTCGGCCATGCCAAGGCACCGGATTCGATGAAGTAGCGACTGAAGAAGGATGGGTCCGCCAACGGTCGCGTCATCTCGGTGTCAGCGGCGACGTAACCGGAGAAATCGAACACGCCCCAGGCGCCGTCGGAAAAGCTCAAGCGCAGGCGCCTGCCTTCCTTCGGTTCGACGGCGATGAGCTTAATCATGGTCGGCTCCGGGAATGCGATCCAGCGGCAACAAGGCCTTCGCCTTCGCCCAATTCTGCGCCAGCGCGGGGCCGTGGTCCATCACCAGCGGCGCACGATATCGGCAGCGCGTCGCGGCAACATGCCTTCCAGAACAGACCCATCCGATAGGGCGATCAGCGCTTCGTGACCTTGATACTCGACATGCACGTGCGGCGGCTCGTGATCGTCGAAGTACATCCGCACATAGATGCCGAAGAAGCTTGAAATGACAGGCACTGGTGCGTTCCCCGGTGGCGAGTGCGCCATCCTCGCCGCCCGCACCGTCACGCGCAGTCGGACTCACTACCTCGAGTTGGTAGGAATCTTCCCCGATGGGTAACAGAGAACACGTACTCGATATCCACGGTGGGCCCTCAGCCCCGCCCAGCGGCATACCGCCCACCCTGCTCCTTGGCGCGCCCCAGCGCGACCAGCATGTCGAGCAATTGCGGGAGGCGCTTCTTCCATGGGCCGCGGGCGGTGAAGCGGGCGGCGATGTCGTCGAGGGTGAGCGCGGTCGGGCTGGCGGCGAGTGCGTCGGCGACGGCGCGGACTTGCTCGACGGCGTCCTTGGGCCAGGGTTGCGGTTTGGCAGGTGCGGTCGTGGCGATGGCAAGACAGGGGCCCGAGTCATTACTCTCAATCCCCCCTTGGAATGCGGCACTCTGCCCCGCCCTCTTACCTGTTTCGTCCCTGGTTACTTCTG
>DASUOA010000227.1:0-5698 GCA_036276895.1 Arenimonas sp.
TCACCAGGTCAGACGAGAAGCCGAGGCAGGCCAGATCCTTCAACTCGTCGCGGGTCATCGGCCCGGTGGTGTCCTGCGAGCCGACCGAAGTCATCTTGGGTTCGCAATAGGTGCCGGGGCGCATGCCCTTGCCTTCCGGCAGGCCACAGGCACGTCCGACCATCTTCTGCGCAAGGGTATAACCCTTGCCGGAATCGGCCGGTACCTGCGGCAGCCGGAACAGGGTCGAGGTCGGCAGACCGAGTGATTCGCGCGCCTTCGCGGTCAGCCCGCGACCCACGATCAGCGGAATGCGACCACCGGCACGCACTTCATCAAGCAGAACCTCCGACTTCAACTCGAACTCGGCGATGACCTTGCCGTCCTTCAGCGCCTTGCCTTCATACGGACGCAGCTCGACGACGTCACCGTTTTCCATCTGCGACACATCGAGCTCGATCGGCAGCGCACCGGCATCTTCCATAGTGTTGTAGAAGATCGGCGCGATCTTGCTGCCGAGGCAGACACCACCGAAGCGCTTGTTCGGGATGAACGGGATGTCTTCGCCGGTCCACCACAGCACCGAGTTGGTAGCCGACTTGCGCGAGGAGCCGGTGCCGACCACGTCGCCGACGTAGGCCACGAGATGACCCTTCTTCTTGAGATCGAGAATGGCCTGGATCGGACCACGCTTGCCGTCTTCTTCCGGCACGAAAGCCGCGCCCTCGCGCTTGTTCTTCAGCATGGCGAGCGCGTGCATCGGGATGTCCGGACGCGTGGTGGCGTCCGGCGCCGGTGACAGGTCGTCCGTATTGGTTTCGCCCGGCACCTTGAACACCGTGACGGTCATGCTTTCCGGCACTTCCGGCTTGCTGGTGAACCACTCGGCATCGGCCCAGCTCTGCATCACCGCCTTGGCGTTGGCGTTGCCCTGGTCGGCCAGCGCCTTGACGTCGTGGAAGGCGTCGAACATCAGCAGGGTGTGCTTGAGCGCGTTGGCGGCGATGGCGCCGACCAGGGCATCGCTCAGCAGCTCGACCAGCGGATGGATGTTGTAGCCGCCCAGCATGGTGCCGAGCAGTTCGGTCGCGCGCTCGCGCGAAATCAGCGCGCATTTCTCGGTGCCAAACGCGACAGCCGCGAGATACGAGGCCTTGACCTTGGCGGCGTCATCGACACCCGCCGGAACGCGATGGGTGATGAGATCCAACAGGAACTCGCCCTCACCCGCCGGAGGATTCTTCAGCAGTTCGATGACCTCAGCGGTCTGCTTCGCGGTCAGCGGCAGCGGCGGAATGCCGAGGGCAGCGCGTTCGGCGACGTGTTGGCGGTAGGCGGCGAGCATGGTGGTTACTCCGGTCGGAAAGTGAAGCGGTGAAGAGTGTGGATCAGGCCGGCGCCTTGGGCACGATGACCTTGAGTCCCTTGAAATAGTCGCGGAAGAAGCCCGCGTCCCGTGTGATCAGCGCGCTGCATTGCAGCAGCGCGTGTGCCCCGACGATGAAATCGGGCACCGTGCGCGGCTGCGGGCCGCTCAGGCCGGCGGCGCGGCGACGCTCTTTGTAGCGGCGCTGCATTTCACCGGCGCGGATGGCAGCGCGGCGCTCGACGGGCAGATAGCGCATGCCCATCTCCTCGACCACGTCCATGATGTCGGCGCCGTGGCCGAGGCCGGCGGTGATTTCGCTGACTACCACGTCGCACAGCACCACCGGCGCCCGCGCCAGCGCATCGCGCACGCAGGATTCCGCGGCATCGGCCATGGCGGCGTCCTCGCCGAGCAGGTCGATCAGGACGGATGAATCGATCGCGATCATCGACGCGAAGCGCTCACGGATCCACCGGATCGCCAGGCGCGCGCCCGCGCAACTCGCGCATCACGTCGTCGGTGCTCACGCCCTTGGGCAGCTTGAAGCGTCCGCGCGCGCGAGAGATGGCGTCGTCGACGTTCTTGCGCAGGATGATGCGGCCGCCATCGAGCTCGACCTTCAACAAGGTGCCCTTGGTCAGGCCCAGGGCATCGCGCACGGCCTTGGGCAGGGTGATCTGCCCGCGTTCGGCAACGGTGGCTTCCATGGCGGCGGCCTCCTTCAGGTATGCACGGATTATACATACTTTTGCAGCCATACCGGAGCCGGCGTACGCGGCACGACCGGCAAATCCAGCCTGCGGATGTGGTAGACCCAACGACATCGAAGGGGATAATCGGGCACCCTGCATTCGTTCCCACCGCGTCACCCACGGAGGCCCGGCATGTCGAACGACTCTTTTGAGACCCTGTCCACGCTCAACGTCGACGGACGGCAGTACGCCTTCTACAGCCTGCCCGCGCTGGGCCAGCGCTTCGACCTCGCCCGCCTGCCCTTCTCGCTGAAGATTCTGCTGGAGAACCTGCTGCGCTGCGAGGACGGTGTCAGCGTGACGCCCGCACACATCGAAGCCTTGGCAAGGTGGGATCCGCAGCGCGAGCCCGATACCGAGATCGCCTTCATGCCGGCGCGGGTGGTGCTGCAGGACTTCACCGGCGTGCCCTGCGTGGTCGATCTTGCCGCCATGCGCGATGCCATGACCCGACTCGGCGGCGACCCACAGCGCATCAACCCGATGATTCCTTCCGAGCTGGTGATCGACCATTCGGTGCAGGTCGACTCCTTCGGCAAGGCCGAGTCGCTGGACCTCAACGGCCGCATCGAGTTCGAGCGCAACCGCGAGCGCTACGCCTTCCTGCGCTGGGGCCAGCAGGCCTTCGACGATTTCAAGGTGGTGCCACCCAACACGGGCATCGTGCACCAGGTCAATCTGGAACACCTGGCGCGGGTGGTGATGACCCGGTCCGTCGATGGTGGCCAGCTCGCCTTTCCCGACACCGTGTTCGGCACCGACAGCCACACCACCATGATCAATGGTCTTGGCGTGCTCGGCTGGGGCGTCGGTGGCATCGAGGCCGAGGCGGCGATGCTCGGGCAGCCGAGCTCGATGCTGATCCCGCAGGTGGTCGGCTTCAAGCTGAGCGGGCGCCTGCCGGAAGGCGCAACTGCCACCGACCTGGTGCTGACCGTGACGCAGATGCTGCGCAGCCACGGCGTGGTCGGCAAGTTCGTCGAGTTCTTCGGCAACGGGCTCGACCATCTGCCGCTGGCCGATCGCGCCACCATCGCCAACATGGCACCCGAATACGGCGCCACCTGCGGCATGTTCCCGATCGATACGGAAACCCTGACCTACCTTCGCCTGTCCGGCCGAGAGCCGGCGCAGGTCGCGCTGGTCGAGGCCTACGCGCGGGCGCAGGGTTTGTGGCGCAGCGATGTCGAGGCCGAATACAGCAGCGTGCTGACGCTGGATCTGGCCGAGGTGCGGCCCTCACTGGCCGGCCCCAAGCGTCCGCAGGACCGCGTGCTGCTGTCCGACATGAAGCAGAATTTCCACGACCACGTCATGGGGATGGCCGGAAAACGCGCGGCGAGCAAAACCAAACAATCCGAGAATTTCGTCGCCGAAGGTGGCGGGCAACCGCAGGCCGAGCATCTGGCCAGCCGCCCGAAGGTGATGGTGCGCTTGCGCGACCAAGACTTCGAGTTGCGCGACGGCTCGGTGGTGATCGCCGCCATCACGTCCTGCACCAACACGTCCAACCCGGCGGTGATGATCGGTGCCGGCTTGCTGGCCCGCAACGCCCTGCGCAAAGGCCTCAAGGCGGCGCCCTGGGTCAAGACGTCGCTGGCCCCCGGCTCGCTGGTGGTCACCGACTACCTGCGCAAGGCCGGACTGCTCGATGATCTCGAGCAACTCGGCTTCTTCATCGTCGGCTATGGCTGCACCACCTGCATCGGCAACTCGGGGCCACTGCCGGACGAGGTTTCCAAGGGCATCGCCGAGGCCGAGTTGGTGGTTGCCTCAGTGCTTTCCGGCAACCGCAACTTCGAAGGCCGGGTGCACCCGGAAGTGAAGATGAACTACCTGGCCTCGCCGCCGCTGGTGGTGGCCTATGCCCTGGCCGGCACGATCGATATCGATCTCGGCAGCGAGCCGTTGGGTACGGGAAGCGATGGCAAGCCGGTGTTCCTGCGCGACATCTGGCCGAGCTCCAAGGAGATCAGCGACAACGTGCTGACCGCAGTCGGCCCGGACATGTTCTCCCGCAACTATGCCGACGTTTTCAAAGGCGACAGTCGCTGGAACCAGATCGGCAGCGCCACAGGCCGGACTTACGCCTGGGACGCCGACTCGACCTACATCAAGAATCCGCCCTACTTCGAGGGCATTAGCATGCAAGTCGGGCGCATCGACGACATCAACGGCGCCCGCGTACTCGGCCTGTTCGGTGACTCGATCACCACCGACCACATCTCGCCGGCAGGCAACATCAAGGCGAGCTCACCGGCCGGCCGCTACCTGCAGTCTCGCGGCGTGCAGCCGGCCGACTTCAACTCCTACGGTTCACGTCGCGGCAACGACGAGGTCATGCTGCGCGGCACCTTCGCCAACATCCGTATCCGCAACCTGCTGCTCGGCGGCGAGGAAGGCGGCAACACCCAGCACTTCCCGTCCGGCGAGAAGCTGTCGATCTTCGATGCCGCCATACGCTACCGCGATGAAGGCGTGCCGCTGGTGGTGATCGCCGGCAAGGAATACGGCACCGGCTCTTCGCGCGACTGGGCCGCCAAGGGCACCCTGCTGCTGGGCGTGAAAGCGGTGATCGCCGAGAGCTTCGAGCGTATCCACCGCGCCAACCTGGTCGGCATGGGCGTGCTGCCCTGCCAGTTCATGGAAGGCCAGAACGCGCAGATGCTGGGGCTGACGGGCAGCGAAGTGATGCACATCACCGGATTGGAGGATGGCACCGCCAACGTCGCGAAAGTCATCGCCCGCCGCGGTGACGGCAGCGATATCCGCTTCGATGTGAAGGTGCTGCTGCTGACGCCCAAGGAAGTCGAGTACTTCCGCCACGGCGGCATCCTGCATTACGTGCTGCGGCAGCTTGCCGCGAAGTGATGACGATCGAGCCCTCTCCCGCTCGCGGGAGAGGGAAATGCCGAGCTCACTCCCACTCGGCCGACACCAGGCGCCACTCGCCGCCTGCCATCCGCCAACCGGTATCGACCTGATAGACGCGTCCACGCTCCGGCAGCCAGCTCTGGCCACCCGTGGCGGCTGCGGTGAAGCGCACGCGGGCGCGCTCGCCCTGCATCTCCACTTCCAGCGGCCCCAGGGTCACACCGACGCGCTGGTTGCCGAGCATGGCCACGGCGACATAGCGGCGCAGCCCGTCGCGGTCCATGCCGCGCGGGCCGATGAAGTCGTCCGCGACATGCTCCAGCACGCCATCGCCGCTGCGGCTCTCGGCCGCCGCCTGCATGGCGGCGATGCTGGCCCGCAGGCGCTGCTCGGGAGGCTCGCGCGAGCACGCCGACAGCGCCAGCCACAGCCCCACCAGCGCCAGCGCCGACAAGGCCCGCAGCCAGTCGCGACGCGGCTTGCCAGCGTTTGGAGCCTGTGCTCCAATCGACCGGACATCACCATTCGCCAGCGTCCGGAACGTTTTCACGCCGGTCCTCTGGCCCATCGACTGCAAGGGGTATCGCATGGGTTCCGAACGTCCTTGGCTGGCCAGCTATCCGAAGGGTATCGCGCCCGAGATTGATGTGGGTCGCTACCGCTCCATCGTCTCGGTACTGGCCGAAGCCTGCAAGGAGTTCTCCCAGCGCCCGGCGTTCAGCAA
>DASUOA010000228.1:0-9419 GCA_036276895.1 Arenimonas sp.
GCGGCAGGCGGCCTCAGGGTTGCGCCCGCGCCGCGTCGCGCGCGGCACGGAAGGCATTGCCCGCGACGTAGTTCGGCCAGGCATCCGAGCCGGCCAGCGTGCGGCCGACGCCGTACAGGGCCTCGAGGTCCTGCACCACGCCACGCAGATCCCAATTCGCATCGAATTCGTCGCCGGGCTTGTGGTAGCGCTCGCGCACGTAGGCCGACTGCAGGTCCTTGCCGTACTGGGCACCGTTGTCGACGTGGTCGATGCCGCCCTTGGCATACAGCGCCGGCACACCGAACTTGGCGAAGCTGAAGTGGTCGGAGCGGAAGAACGAGCCCTTCTCGACGCCGTCTTCCTCGACCAAGTGCCGCCCCTGCGCTTCGGCGATCGGACGCAACACTTCGTCGAGCTCGGAATTGCCAAGGCCCACCACCACGAAGTCGCGGGTCGGGCCGACCACCGGCAGTGCATCGAGGTTGACCACGGCCACCGTGTCCTTGAGCGGCAGCACCGGATTGGCGGCGTAGTAGGCCGAGCCGAGCAGGCCGGATTCCTCCAGCGTCACCAGCAGGAACACCACGCTGCGCTCCGGCGGCGTGGCCTGTACGGTGAAGGCCTCGGCGATTTCCAGCACGCCGGCAACGCCGGTGGCGTTGTCGATGGCGCCGTTGTAGATGCCGTCGCCGGCTTCTTCCGGATGGGTGCCGAGGTGGTCCCAGTGCGCGGTGTAGACGATCGACTCCTGCGGCCGCGTGCTGCCCGGCAGTTTGGCCAGGATATTGCGCGAACTGCCCTCGGAGATTTCGCCGCGTGCGACGCCACTGAAGCGCGCATCGTTCAACGGCACGGCGCGGAAGCCGGGGCGGTTGGCGGCTTCGCGCAGCGCCGCGAGATCGAGCCCGACGCTGCCAAACAGTGATTCGGCGGCAGCCGAGGTCAGCCAGCCCTGCAGCGGCAGGCGCGGCTCGGGATCGACGGCACTGGGCAGGTCGTAGCGCGAGCCCGACGCACCGTTCTTGACCACGTCCCAGCCGTAGCCGGCGCCGAAGTCATCGTGGATCACCAGCGCCGCCGCAGCACCGCGACGCGCGGCCTCTTCGAACTTGTAGGTCCAGCGCCCGTAGTAGGTCATCTTCTTGCCGGCGAACAGCGCGTCGTCATTGACGTGGAAGCCGGGGTCGTTCACCAGCATCACCACCGTCTTGCCGGTGACATCGAGGCCGGCGTAGTCGTCCCAGTTCTGCTCCGGCGCGCTGACGCCGTAGCCGACGAAGATCATCTCGCTGGCCTCGACTTTCACCTCCGGCTGCGCGGTGCTGGTCCACAGCACGGCATCGCTGCCGAAGCCCAGTTCGCGGCGCTGGCCGGCGACATCGATGGCGATCTGGGTGTTCTGCGTGTCGATCTTGGTGACCACCATCGGCACGTCCTGGAACCAGCTGTCGCCGTTGCCGGGCTGCAGGCCGAGGCGCTGGAACTGCGCCACCAGGTAATCGGCGGTCTTCTGCTCGCCGTCGGTGCCCGGTGCGCGGCCGCCGAATTCATCGGACGACAGCACCTTCACGTGGGCGGCGAAGTCCTCGGCGGAGATCTCCGGACCGAAGCCATGCTTGGCGTCGGCGACATCGGCCGCCGGGGCGGCGGGGGGCGCGGTCGTTTCGGGCGGGGACTTGCTGCAGGCGGCGACGCCGAGGGCAAGGATCGCCACCGCCGTCGCACAACAGGAACGCATCATGGTGCAACTCCTCGGAAGGGGGGGGCTGATTCTAGCCGCCCGGGCGCAGCGGCAGGTCGTTGAGGAAGCGCGCCACCATTTCCGCCACCAGTTCGGGCTGCGCCATCATCGGCATGTGGCCGCAACCGGCCAGCAGCACGCTGCGGCTCAGCGGCAAGCCCTCGCGGAAGATGTCCATCGCGCTGACATCGATCACCCGGTCGTCGCGGCACCACAGCAGCAGGGTGGGCGCTGCGATCTGCGGCAGCGATTCCTGCAGGGCGAAGGCCTCCGGCCCGCGGCCGATGCCGTCGAGCACCGATTGCTCGAACGCGGCGTCGGCGCGCCGTCGCCGCACCAGCGCAGTGTCGACCGGCCACGGCACGAACGGCGGATCGGCGAACACAATGCCGAGGTAACGGCGCAACTCGGCGCGATTGGTGACCTCGAACGGATTGTCGCCGGCGAGCACCGCCGCACCGAAGGCATTGTCGCGGAAGCGCACGCCGGCCGACGCCAGCAGGCCCAGCCGCGGCACCAGTCCAGGATGCGCGGCCGAGGCCAGCCCGGCGATCTGTCCGCCCATGGAGTGGCCGATCAGCATCGCCGGTGGCTCCGGCAGGCGGCGCAGGAATGCCGCCAGGCGCTCGGATTGCGCGATCGGCCCGTAGTCGGCGCCCGGCTGGCGCTCGCTCGCCCCCCAACCAGGAAGGTCGGGGGCGATGATGCGGTAGCTGCCGGACAGGGCGCGCATCAGCGGCAGCCAGTTCTCCTTGCTGCCGGTGAAGCCATGCACCAGCACGATCAAGGGTTGCTGCGCCGACCCGGCCTCGAGGTAGGACCAGCGATGGTCGGCGGCGTCGGTGGCCATCACCTGAGCCCCCGCCAGCCAGCGTTGCCGCGCGAACTCCGCCTCGAGCAGACGCTCGGGTGCGGACGCGGCAAAGCCCAAGGTGCCGAGCGCGATGCCCACGCTCGCGGCAAGCACCACGCGGCGGGTGCGGGTCGGCTTATTCAGCAGGTTTGGCCCGTGACAGCAGCGTTTCGACCGATTCGGCGGTGATCGGGTGGTAGCCGGGCCTGGCCAGCGCGAAGGCCTGCTGCGCGAATTCAAGCCCCTCCTGCGTCTGCGACAGCGCCCGGTAGATCGGCATCACCAGCTTGCGCCGGCCGATCTTGCGCAGGAATAGACCCATCGCCGGCCGCGCCTCGAAGTAGCCGCTGCGCACCGCCAACGGATACCAGCGCATGGCGAACTCGCCATTGCCGGTGCCGGTGAAGCGGAACGACTGGTCGAGCTCGACCAGTTGCTCGGGCTTGAGCTCGGCCGGCATGCCATCGAGGAAGTGCAGCCACTCCTGGGTGCTCCAGTTCGCGGTGTCGAGCTCGCGCGCCGGCTTTCGGTTTCGCAGCCAGCTGTCGCGGGCGGCATCGACGGCCGCGAGCTGCGGGGACTCGATCTGCGGGGCGAAATCGGGAATGCCGGGCTGGCGCAGCCAGGCTTCGAGCTCGGCGGCACTGACCGCCTCAGGCTTTTTCGACACCAGCTCGGTGTTGAGGAAGGCGATGAACTGCTCGCTGGTCACGCTCTGGAACGCGTGCCGGTCGAACCAGCTGCGCAGGAAAGGATCGAACAGCTCGCGACCGAAGCGCAGCTCCAGGAACTGCAGGAACCAGGCGCCCTTGTCGTAGGCGATCGCGCTGAGCGCATCCTCCGGATCACTGCCCTCGCGCGGCGGCAATACCAGCACCTGCCGGGCTTCCGGCACGGTCTTGAGCTCCGCGCGAAGGCCGGTACGCGAGACCACGAACTCCATGTCGGCGCGCGGCTTGCCGTACAGCGCCTCGACGATGCGGTTCTCGACGTAGCTGGTGAAGCCTTCGTTGAGCCACATGTCCTTCCAGCTGGCATTGGTGACCAGGTTGCCCGACCACGAATGCGCCAGCTCGTGCGCGATCAGCGACACCAGCGACTTGTCGCCGACGATCACGGTCGGGGTGATGAAGGACAGCCGCGGGTTCTCCATGCCGCCGAAGGGGAAGCTCGGCGGCAGGATCAGCAGGTCGTAGCGGCCCCAGCGATACGGCCCGTACAGCGATTCGGTGACGGCGATCATCTTTTCGGTGTCGCTGAACTCGGCGACGGCCTTGTCCACCGTCGCCGGCTCGGCCCAGACGCCGGCGCGTTCCGACACCGGCTTGAACACCAGGTCGCCGGCGGCGATGGCGAGCAGGTAGGACGGGATCGCCTGCGGCATCACGAATTTGTAATCGCCATCGCGCTCCGCGTCGGGGGCGTTGTCGGCGCTCATCAAGGCCATCAGCGCCGGCGGCGTGCGCACCCGGGCGGTGTAGGTGAAGCGCACTGAGGGCGTGTCCTGCAGCGGCAGCCAGCTGCGCGCATGGATCGCCTGCGATTGGCTGAACATGAAGGGCAAGCTGCCGCCAGCGGTCATCGACGGCTCCAGCCATTGCAGGCCGGAGGCCTGGGGCGAAGTGCGGTACTGCACCCGCACCTGCTCGTAGGGACGGCGCAGGCGGATATCGAGCACGCTGCCGTACTGCGCATGGCGCTCGCCGAGCTGGAAATCAAGCTTGCGCCAGCGACCGCTGCCGTTGCGACCGCTGACCTTCTCGATCGCGAGGTCGCGGGTGTCCAGGCGCAGGCGGCGGTGCTGCGGGTCCAGCCAATCCAGCCACAGCACCGATTCGCCGGCGATCTGCTTCTGCGCGAAGTCCAGCTCGAGGTCGAGGTCCATCGACTTGATGCGCACCTTGTCCGGCTCGGCGTAGGAGTGTTCATCGCGGCTGCGCTCCTGGGCGGCGAGCGGCAGGGACGACAGCAGCAGGACAAGGCTGAGAAGCAGACGGCGCATGGGCGGATCCGATGGCAGGGCTCGCGGGATTCTAACGCAGGGGGTCGGATGGGGCCGGAATCTGACTTCGCTCAAGCTCCGTTGACGCCGTTTCGGGCCAAGATGGGTGGACGCATCGAGGAGATTGCCCATGCCCGCTTCTTCGAGAAACCTGCCGGTGCCGCGCCTGATCGCCAGCGCGGCCGCGCTGGGCGACTACTTGCGTGCCACCCAGCGCGGCGATGCCGCCTGGAACGGCAGCCAGGCCGGCATTCGCCTCGAGGACTGGCTGGCGCTGGGCGACGACGCCAGCGAGGCCAGCTGGAAGACCGCGCAGCGTCTTGGCCTGCCGCTGCTGCGCATGGCCGAGTTGGCGCCGCAGCCGCAGGTGGTCGGCCTGCTGCCACCGGAGACCGCGCGGCGCCTGCGCGCAATTCCGATCGCCGAGGCGCAGGGCATGGTGGCGGTGGCGATGGAAGACCCCGGCGATGCCGAGCGCCTGGCCAGCCTCGACTTCATCCTGAGCCAGCGGGTGCTGGCCATGGTCGCCAGCGCCCACGACATCCGCGAGGCGATCGCCCACCACTACGACCAGGTCGAAGACCTCAGCGTTGCCCGCCAGCTCGGCCTCGACCCGAACGTCAGCAGCGTCGAGACCAGTGAAGTCGAAGCCCAGCGGCTGTCCAAGGAAAAGCCGGTGGTGCGCATCGTTCATGGATTGATCGCCGACGCCGTGGCCCGGCGCGCGTCCGATATCCATCTGCGACCCGGTGAGCAGGGCGCGGACGTGCTCTACCGGATCGATGACGAGATGGTGCCGGTGCGCCGGTTCATGCGTGCGCTGGTGCCGGCGGTGGTCAGCCGCATCAAGGTGCTGGCGGTGATGAACCTGGCCGAGCACCGCCGCCCGCAGGACGGCCGTACCACCTTCGTGCTTGATGACGGGCGCAAGGTCGACCTGCGCGTGTCGGTATTGCCGGCGGTGTTCGGCGAATCGGTGGTGATCCGCCTGCTCGATACCGACGAGAGCCTGTGGAATGTCGAACAGCTGGGCCTCACCGCCGCCGACCGGCAGTGCCTCGACGACATCATGGAGCGCAGCCACGGCATGTTCCTGACCACCGGGCCCACCGGTTGCGGAAAGTCGACCACGTTGTACGCGATGCTGCTGGAGCTGCGCCAGCAGCGCATCAACATCCTCACCATCGAGGATCCGGTCGAGTTCTACATCGAAGACATCCAGCAGATGCAGGTCAACCGCGCGGTGAACTTCACCTTCGCCAGCGCCTTGCGCAATTTCCTGCGCCACGACCCCGACGTGATCATGGTCGGCGAGATCCGCGACCGCGAGACCGCCGAGATCGCAGTCGAGAGCGCGCTGACCGGGCATCTGGTGCTGTCGACCCTGCACACCAATACCGCTGCGGCGACGGTGACGCGATTGCTCGATCTCGGCGTCGAGTCCTATCTGCTGCGTGCGTCGTTGCTGGCAGTGATGTCGCAGCGGCTGGTGCGCTTGACCTGTCAGCACTGCAAGGAAGTCGAAGAGGTTTCAGCGCACGTGCGCGAGCGGCTTGGTGTTGCGCCCGATGAGGTGTTCTACCGTGGTCGCGGTTGCTCGCATTGCGAAGGGCTGGGCGTGTTCAAGCGCCGCGCGGTTTACGAGTTGATGCTGATCTCGCCGCGCATCCAGGCCTTGATCAAGCCCGGCGCCGCGGCCGATGAGATCCACCAGGTGGCGATCGAGGAAGGCATGACGCCGATCACGCAGGCCGCGGTTGCGGTGGCTCGGGAGGGTGCGATTTCGCTCAGCGAGGCGTGGCGCGTTCGCGCGGATTGAGCAGAGTACTGCGCGGAGGCTGCGCCGGTGGCGGGTAACGCCTTACGCGACACGCCGTGAATACATCCATGTAGGCTTGACGGCAGCATCCATGCTGCCGACAGTCGCTCCAGGCGTCACCCGCCACCGGCGCAGCCGCGTGACTTCCGTCGTATCAGACTGCGTAGCCGGAGTGGATGGCGACGATGCCGCCGCTGAGGTTGCGATAGCCGCAGCGGGCGAAGCCGGCCTGCTCCATCATCGCGCGCAGCTCGTCCTGCGGCGGATGCTTGCGGATTGATTCGGCGAGGTACTGGTAGCTGTCGCCGTCGCCGGCGAACAACTGGCCTAGGCGCGGCAGCACCTTGAAGGAATGGAAGTCGTAGATCGGCTTGAACCAGTCGGGCTTTACCTCCGAGAACTCCAGCACCAGGCCGCGGCCGCCGGTGCGCAGCACGCGGCGCATCTCGTTCAGCGCGGCCTGCTTGTCGGTGACGTTGCGCAGGCCAAAAGCAATCGTGACCAGGTCGAAGCTGGCGTCGAGGAAGGGCAGCGCCTCGGCATTGAGCTGGATGTAATCGAGGCCGCGCACGAGGCCGCGGTCGGTGAGGCGGTCGCGGCCGGTGCCGAGCATGGCGGCGTTGATGTCGCCGAGCACGATGCTGCCGGTGTCGCCGACGCGTTCGTGCAGCAGGGCGGCGATGTCGCCGGTGCCGCCGGCGAGGTCCAGCACGCGGTCGCCGCGCTTCACGCCGGAGGTGCCGACGAAGTAGCGCTTCCACAGGCGGTGGATGCCCAGCGACATCAGGTCGTTCATCAGGTCGTAGCGGCTGGCGACCGAGGAGAAGACTTCGCCCACGAGTTTCCTTTTGTCGGCGACGGGGACGTCGCGGAAGCCGAAGTGGGTGGTGGTCTCTGGGTAGGCGGGCTTTTCCATGGTGCGGATTATCGCACTCTCATGGGTTTGTGATTCTGGCTGCGGGCGGCGCCGTACCGTTGTCTCACTCTGACTCGGGATATCCATGGACCTCGCCCTTCGGGCCAGCCGCGCTGTTCGCGCACGCTCCTGCGTGCGCAGTCGGCACTCCCCGCCATCCATGCCTCCAGTGCCGCGCAAATCGCCCACGATTCGGTTCACGCGGGACGCCGGCACATCGCGTCACGGCCCGGCTCGGTGGTCCGGAGTAGTGAAATTCTTGGGACAATGCGCGGATGAGTATCCGGGCTCGCATCTATCACAACCCTCGTTGCAGCAAGTCGCGGGCGACCATGACGTTGCTGGAAGAGCGTGGCGTCGACATCGAAGTCATTGACTATCTGGAATCGCCGCCTAGCGTCGAGCAGCTTGCAATGCTGCTTGGGAAACTTGGTATGTCCGCGCGCGGGATCACGCGCTTCGGCGAGTCGCGTGCAGCCGAGTTGGGCATCGGCAAGGATGATGCGCGCAGCGAGCAGGACTGGATTGCGCTGCTGGCCGCCAATCCCATCCTGATTGAGCGACCCATCGTGGACATGGGCGAGCATGCAGTTATTGGGCGGCCGCCCGAGAACATCTTGAGGTTGCTCGGCTCTCTACGCAGCTGAGCGGTGCGGGCGAGGTGCCGACACCGCTTCGGTTCGGGTCGAGCGGTCAGGCCCGTAGATAGTGATGGCACTTCGGCGGACGGCGCTCGCAGCGCTCGCGCGGCCGAAAAAAAAGCGGCCGGGTTTCCCCGGCCGCGACGAAAGTGCAACAACGTGTGGATCAGAACTTGTAGTTGAAGCGCATGAAGACGCGACGGCCGTACCAGTCGTACTGCGTGGCAAAAGCCGGCACGTTGCCATACCGCGAATTGCCAATGCCGGACGAAATGGTCGGCGGCTCGGCGTCGAACAGGTTGTTGACACCCAGCAGCAGGTCCCACTTGTCCTGAACATAGCGCACTGAAGCGCCGTGGTAGGTACGGCTTTCCGCCTTGATATCACGGAAGGCGTTCGGGAAGCCGAGATAGGTGAACACCGGATTGGCAGTGAGCGAGTGGGTGTCATCAACGTAGTCAATGAACCAGGTGTAGGTCCAGTCGCCACGCTCCAGAGCAGTGCGCAGGTTGCTCACGAACTTCGGATTGCCAATCGAGCCACGGCGGTCGTCGGTGTTGAAGCCGTCTTCCTGCTCGGAATCGAACAGCAGCTCCACCGCCTCGGTGGTCCAGGTGGACTGGCCTTCGATCTCCAGTTTGCCGATGCCCAGCTCCTTCTCGTAGCGGAACAGCATGTCGTAACCGCGCACGGTCTGCTTGTTCACGTTGAGGAAGGAATCGCGCACTTCGGTGATCATGTACGGCGCGGTCGGGTGGTTGCCCGGGTTGCGGTCGAACAGATCGCAGAAGGCGTTCGGGAACACCGGCGCGGCAAGGCAGCCGCCGAGGATGGCGCCTGCGCCCAGCTGATCGACCTGGTCGTTGACTTCAAAGCGGAAGTAGTCGACCGCAATGCTGAAGTCGGTTTCGGTCGGGGTCAGCACGATACCGGCGGTGAAGGCACGCGAGGTTTCCGGCTTCAGGACGCCAGCACCGCCACCGGTGACGATGGTTGCCGAAGCAGACGCGCCGCCGTAGTTGTCGGGAATGCCGATGGCGGCACAGTTGGCACGCAGGAACTCGTTGGTGCTTTGGCCCCACTGCACGCAGGGGTCGATGATCGCCTGGGCCAGGAAGCTGGTCTGGTTGCCGATGTACAGCTCGTACAGGCCCGGGGCGCGGTAGGAGGTGCCACGGGTGGCGCGAAGCTTCAGGGTCGGCGAGATCTGCCAGTTCAGGCCAGCCTTCCACACCGAGTCGGAATCTTCGACCGTGTCGTACTTGAAGGCCCGGCCCGAGAGGTTGAGGCTGAGCAGCTCGAAGCCCGGCTGGTCAGCGACCAGCGGCAGTTCGAACTCCGCGAAGATTTCGCTGACGTGGTCCTTGCCCTTGGTGACCTGGGCCGACGAGATGCCCCAAAGATCGCCGTTGGCTTCTTCTGCGCTCGGCTGGTCGTCGATGCTGAAACGACGGTGCTCAATGCC
>DASUOA010000229.1:0-4459 GCA_036276895.1 Arenimonas sp.
CGTCAAAGCCCTGCTTGAGAATGGCCTGCATCGAGTCGATGCGTTGGCCACCGATAAACTCGACACCGAGGTCGAGGATGTAGCCGGTCTCTTCGTCGATCACCGATTCCGGCAGGCGGAAGCGCGGCACCTGCGTGCGCATGAAGCCGCCGGCTTTCGGATCCTGGTCGAAGACGGTGATGGCATAGCCGAGCGGCGCCAGGTCGCGCGCAACTGTCAATGAAGATGGGCCGGCGCCGATGCAGGCGATGCGCTTGCCGTTCTTGCGCGGCGCGGGCTTGGGCATGCGTGCGTGGACATCGCCCTTGTTGTCGGCGGCAACACGCTTCAATCGACAGATCGCGACCGGCTCGGGCTTGCCTTCGCTGCTCTGTTCGACGCGACCGCGGCGGCAGGCGGGCTCGCAAGGTCGATCACAGGTGCGGCCGAGAATGCCGGGGAAGACATTGCTCTTCCAGTTGACCATGTACGCGTCGGCGTAGCGGCCGGCGGCGATCAACCGGATGTATTCAGGAACCGGCGTATGCGCCGGGCAGGCCCACTGGCAATCGACGACCTTGTGGAAATAGTCGGGATTGCGGGTATCGGTCGGACGCATCGCTCCTCCCTGCGCAGCCGCGGCATGGCGGCGAAGGGCAGTCTAGCAGCGGTGCGGTTGCCCCCGGCAAGGGCGCGGCGCGACTTCAGGCGCGCGACGACTCCAACCACTGGCGGGCCGCATTCACCATCGCATGCCGACTGAACAGGAAGTCCCAGTAGCTGCCGCCGAGCTGTCGCCACAGCACCGCAGCGCGCACGGCGGCCAGCAGGCCGGCGCGCACTTCGCCGACCAGTTGCGGCTGCGCGAGGTAGGCCGGATTACCCTGCACCAGCACGCGCGGGCCAATCGGTGAGATCACCTGCGCATACAGCTCGCCGAGACGGGCAAGCACGGTCGGATGGGTGGGGCCGAAGTGTTCGCGCTGCCGGGCGATGTCCTCCAGACCCTTGCGAATCGCTTCGATCGAAGCAGGGCGGGCGATGAAGCGCCGCTCCAGCTGCAGCACCGTCATCGCCATGCGCGTCTGCGTCGGGTCGCGGTCGGGGCCGGCGATCTGGGAAATGACGCGCTTGAGACCCGACTCAAGCTGCCCGGCACCACCATAGATGGCCTCCGCTGTTTCCGCATCGAAGCGGAACAGGCTCTCGATGCAGGCGTTCAGCGGCTGCGTCTCCGATTGGCCGGTGTTGGCCAGCAGCTGCACGCAGCGGATGGCCTGGAGCAGGCCGGCAAGGGCGAGGGTGCGATCTTTCATTCGGTAGCCACGGTAGCGGAAAGCGGGTCGAGCGGGGCGTCGGTGGCGGCGATCACAGCGCCGCCCAGGCATTCGTCGTCGCGGTAGAGCACCAGCGACTGGCCGGGCGTGACGGCGCGTTGCGGCTCGGCGAAGTGCACGTCGAGTCCGCCGTCATCGCGCAGACGCACTCGGCATGTGGCGTCGGTCTGCCGGTAACGGGTCTTGGCGGTGCAGTGGAGCTCGCGGGTGGGCGCGGTTCCGGCGACCCAGTGCATGGATTCGCTGCGCAGGTGGCGCGAGAGCAGGAAAGGGCTGTCGTGGCCCTGGTCGACGAACAGCACATTGCCGGCGACTTCCTTGCCAACCACGAACCACGGCGCCGCCGGCCGGCCCTTCACGCCGCCGACGTGCAGTCCCTCACGCTGGCCCAGGGTGTAGTAGAAGACGCCGGCATGCTCGCCGACGCGCTGGCCGTCGACGCTGCGGATTTCGCCTGGTTGTGCCGGCAGGTAGCGGCCGAGGAACTCGCGGAAGTCGCGCTCGCCGATGAAGCAGATGCCGGTCGAGTCCTTCTTCTTCGCGGTGGCAAAGCCCGCTTCGGCGGCGAGGCGCCGCACTTCGGCCTTGGGTAGATGCCCGATCGGAAACAGCGTGCGCGCCAGCTGTGCCTGGCCCAGCTGGTGCAGGAAATAGGTCTGGTCCTTGCCGGCATCGACGCCGCGCAGCAAGGCCCAGCGGCCGTCACGCTGGGCAACGCGGGCGTAATGGCCGGTGGCGATGCGTTCGGCGCCCAGCGCCAACGCCTCGTCGAGGAAGGTCTTGAACTTGATTTCGCGGTTGCACAGCACGTCGGGGTTCGGCGTGCGTCCGGCGCGGTACTCGGCGATGAAATGTTCGAACACGCCGGCCCAGTATTCGCCGGCGAAGTTGCGACTGAAAAAGGGAATGCCGAGCCGGCCGCAGATGGCGAGCGCATCGCGGCGGTCGTCTTCTGCCCGACAGTCTCCGCTGCCGTCGTCGTTCCAGTTCTGCATGAACAGCCCGGCGATCGATTCGCCTTGCCGCTGCAACAGCAGCGCAGCCACCGAGGAATCGACGCCGCCGGACATGCCGACGATCACGCGTGCGGCCGAATCGCTCATGCGATCTGCGCGACGGCGCTCAGCGGATGGCGTGAGCCGGCAAGAAAATCGGCGACGCAGCGCCAGACCATCGGGCTGCGATGGCGGGCCGCTTGGGCCTGCAGCTCCTGCGGCGTCAGCCACAGCGCCTGCACGATGCCTTCGTCCAGCTCGCGGTCGGGATAGTGCTGCACTGGCTCGGCGGCGAAGGCCATGCGCAGGAACTGCCGGCCATCCTTGGGCGAGGTCCACTGATAGGCGCCGACGAATGCCGTCAGCTGCACTTCCCAGCCGGTTTCCTCCAGGGTTTCGCGCAGGGCGGCCTCGAACAGCGACTCGTCGGGTTCCAGGTGACCGGCTGGCTGGTTGAGCACGCGCTCGCCGCGCACGTCCTCCTCGACGCAAAGCAGGCGGCCGTCACGTACAACGAGGGTGGCAACGGTCACATCCGGCTGCCAGAAGCGGCCACTGCGGTAGGTCAAGGAAAACTCCGGCGGAAACTGTGAACGGATTGTCGGACGAAAGCGCTGCGGGCGTCCATGCTGGCAGTCAAGATGCTGCCGGTTGGCGGCGGCGTCCTATAATCGCGGCCATGGCCCATGACCCCAATTCCGAACGCGACCATGACCGCGGACTGGCCGTTGAAACGGCGAAGCCGGAGCTCGCGCGACCGCCGCTCTATCAAGTTGTGCTGCTCAATGACGACTTTACTCCCATGGACTTCGTCGTCGAGGTACTGCAATCGTTCTTCGCCATGAACCGCGAAAAAGCCACCCAGGTGATGTTGCACGTCCACACCCGCGGCAAGGGCATCTGCGGCGTCTTCACGCGTGAAGTGGCTGAATCGAAAGTAACGCAAGTCAACGACTACTCACGGGAACACCAGCACCCCCTGTTGTGCACGATGGAAAAGACATAGGCTGGAATCGCACCGAGCGGATCGTCCCCTGGCTGGAAACGCCCCTGGTCGTCCCCATATCGGCGCTAACGCTTGGAGACGCCCATGTTCAGCAAGGACCTCGAATACACCATCGGCCAGTGCTACAAGCAGGCCCGTGAGGCGCGTCACGAGTTCATGACCGTCGAGCACCTGTTGTTGGCCCTGCTCGACAACCCATCCGCGGCGGGCGTGCTCAAGGCCTGCGGCGCCGACCAGCCCAAGCTCGCCACCGGGTTGCGACAGATCATCGCCGACACCGTGCCGGTGTTGCCCAGCGACGATCCGCGCGATACCCAGCCGACGCTGGGCTTCCAGCGCGTGCTGCAGCGCGCGGTCTACCACGTGCAGTCCTCGGGCAAGAAGGAAGTGACCGGCGCCAACGTGCTGGTGGCGATCTTCGGCGAGAAGGACTCGCACGCGGTGTATTTCCTCAACCAGCAGGAAATCACCCGGCTCGATGTGGTCAATTACCTGTCGCACGGCATCGCCAAGATCGGCGACGCCAGCGACGACAAGTCGGCCGCTGAGCCGAAGTCGGATGCCGAGGAAGGCAGCGAGCCCAAGGGCAATCCGCTGCAGGAGTTCGCCAGCAACCTCAACGAGCTGGCCAAGGAAGGCAAGATCGACCCGCTGATCGGTCGCGAGGACGAGGTCGAGCGCACCATCCAGGTGCTTTGCCGCCGGCGCAAGAACAACCCGCTGTATGTCGGCGAGGCTGGCGTCGGCAAGACTGCGCTGGCCGAGGGCCTGGCCTGGCGCATCGTCGAGGGCAAGGTGCCCGATGTGCTGAAGGACGCGATCATCTATTCGCTCGACCTCGGTGCGCTGGTCGCCGGCACCAAGTACCGCGGCGATTTCGAGAAGCGCCTGAAGGCCGTGATCGCGCAGCTGAAGAAGGAACCGGGTGCGATCCTGTTCGTCGACGAGATCCACACCATCATCGGCGCCGGCTCGGCGTCCGGCGGCACCATGGATGCGTCGAACCTGATCAAGCCGGTACTGCAGAGCGGCGAGCTGCGCTGCATCGGCTCGACCACCTTCCAGGAGTTCCGCGGCGTGTTCGAGAAGGACCGCGCATTGGCGCGGCGCTTCCAGAAGATCGACGTGGTCGAGCCCTCGAT
>DASUOA010000230.1:0-5312 GCA_036276895.1 Arenimonas sp.
TGTCGCTTTCGCCGTGACGGGGCTTTCCTGCCCCGACACGGCGCGCCCGCCATCCATGGCGGGCTTGACGCCGACATCCCCGGCCCCGGCATCGCTCTGGAAAGGACGCGGTGGCGCGGACGAAGAGCAACAAGCCGACGATATCTGTCAGAGCGTGGCCGATGTCGGGTGTGCCGCGTCGAGCCGGCCATGGATGGCCGGCGCGCCGTCTCGGGGCAGGATTGCCCCGCGTCGGCGAGAGCGGCATACCCGGCAGCGGCCGCGCGGGCCGACGCACTTCCCGGCGCTCAGCTGTCCAGTTCACTCCAGCGCGCGTAAGCCGTCTCGAGTTCCGCCTGCAGCTCCGCAAACCTGGTATTTGCAGCAGCAACTTCAGCCGCGGCTTGCTGGTAGAACGCCGGCTCCTGCATCCGCGCCGTGAGTGCAGCGATCTCGCTCTCCAGCGTTTCGATGCGCGCGGGCAAGGCTTCCAGCTCGCGTTGCTCTTTGAATCCGAGCTTGCGCTTGCCTGGTGCCGTGACGGCTGGCGCAGGGGCCGCAGGCGTCTTCGGCACTTCGGGCGTCAGCTTCGGCGCGCCGCTTGGCGCAGCCGCGGATGTCGGACGCTGCCGCACCCAGTCACTGTAGCCGCCGACGTACTCGCCCACCCGGCCCTCACCTTCCATCACCAGCGAATCGGTGACCACGTTGTCGAGGAAAGCACGGTCATGCGAGACCAGGATCAAGGTGCCGGGATAGTCGACCAGCAATTCCTCCAGCAGCTCCAGCGTCTCGACATCGAGATCGTTGGTCGGCTCGTCCATCACCAGCAGGTTCGACGGCTTGGCGAACAGTTTGGCCAGCAGCAGGCGATTGCGCTCGCCACCGGACAGTTTGGTGATCGGCGCCAGCGCCCGATCAGGGCTGAACAGGAAGTCCTGCAGATAGCCCATCACGTGCTTGCGGCTGCCATTGATCTCGATGAACTCGCGGCCCTCGGAGACATTGTCGAGCGCGTTCCAGTCCTCGCGCAGTGCCGCGCGCAGCTGGTCGAAGAACGCGATTTCGAGATTGCTGCCGCGATAGATCTCGCCAGAAGTCGGCTGCAGATCGCCCAGCAGCAGCTTGAGCAAGGTGGTCTTGCCCGAACCGTTCGGCCCGATCAGGCCGACCTTGTCGCCGCGCTGGATCACCGTGCTGAAGTCGCGCACCAGCACCCGATCGCCAAAGGCGAAGTTCACGCCCTTGGCCTCGAATACCTTGCGCCCTGAACTGCCCGCCTCCGCCGCGGCCAGCTTGACGTTGCCGGTCTGCTTGCGCCGCTCGGCATGCTCGCGACGCATCGCCTTGAGCGCGGTGACGCGGCCCTCGTTGCGGGTCCGCCGCGCCTTGATGCCCTGGCGGATCCATACCTCTTCCTGCGCCAGCTTCTTGTCGAACAGGGCGTTGGCCTGCGCCTCAGCGTGCATGCGCTCTTCGCGGCGCCGCAGGAAGTTGTCGTAATCGCCCGGCCAACTGGTGACCTGGCCGCGGTCGATCTCGACAATGCGGGTGGCGAGGTTCTTCAGGAACTCGCGATCATGGGTGACGAACACCACACTGCCGGCGAAGTTCTTGAGGAACTCCTCTAGCCAGGCGATCGATTCGATATCGAGATGGTTGGTCGGCTCGTCGAGCAGCAGCAGGTCCGGCGCCGCGACCAGCGCCTGCGCCAGCAGCACGCGTCGCTTCATGCCGCCTGACAGCGCCTTGAACTCGGCATCCTCAGGCAGGTCGAGCTTGCTGATCACCTGCTCGACACGCTGCTCGATCTGCCAGCCGTTGCCGGCATCGATGCGCGCCTGCACGGCACCGAGTTCATCCATGTCGATGTCGGCGCCGTCGTGCAACATATGGTGGTAGCGCGCGAGGTCGGCGCCGAGTTCGCCCAGGCCCATCGCCACCACGTCGAACACGCTGCCTTCGAGCGCCTGTGGCACCTCCTGCGCCAATCCGGCAAGGCGGCCCTCGCGCCGGATCACGCCGTCGTCGGGCTGATGCTCCCCGGCCAGCAGCCGCAGCAGGGTGGATTTACCGGCGCCGTTGCGGCCGACGATACAGACGCGTTCGCTGCGTTCGATGGCCAGATGGACATCTTCGAGCAGCAGCGGACCGCCGACGCCGAAGTCGACGCCTTGGAGAGTAATCAGAGACATGCGCCCATTCTACGCTGCACAAGGATGTGCGAGTGCCGCGAGCGCAGGCGACGGCATGGATGCCGGAGGTAGAGCAACGCATGGAGCAGTTGCCGGATGCGCTGGAGCGGCCGCTGCACAGGGATGTGCGAGTGCCGCCAGCGCGAGGCCGGGACATCAGGGCAACCAGAGGTTTTCCAGATTCTTGAAGCCCCAAGTGGCGGGCGACTCGACGCCGACGATGCGGTCGTGGCAGTCCGGCTCCGACAGATCGACCCAGTGCACCAGGATCTGCGACTTCTTTTTCGCCGAATAGAACACCTTGACCGTGGGCTTGAGCAGGTCGGTCGGGTGCTGCTCGACCACCACGCCGAGCTTGTCCGACTCCAGCCGGACCAGCGCGCCCAAGGGATAGATGCCGATGCTGCGGATGAAGGCCTTGAGCACCTTGGTATCGAAATGCCCCTTCCAGCTGGTCATGCGCCGGATCGATTCGGCGGGGTCCCAGCCCGCCTTGTAGGGACGGTTCGACGTGATCGCGTCATAGACGTCGCAGACGGCGCCCATCCGCGCCAGCAATGGGATTTCCTCACCCGCCATGCCGCGCGGATAGCCCTGGCCGTCGAAGCGCTCGTGATGCAGCAACGCGACTTCAAGCACGCCGGCATTGGCGATGCCGCTGGCGTCGAGCAGGCGATGCCCCTCGGCCGGGTGCGACTTGACGATCGCGAACTCCTCGTCGGTGAGCCTCCCCGGCTTGTTGAGTATCTCCATCGGCAGCACCGCCTTGCCGAAGTCGTGCAACAGGCCGCCGAAACCTGCCTCGCGGGTCTGCTCCTCGTCGAGCCCGAGCTGCCGCGCCAGCGACACCATCAAGGCACAGACCGCGACCGAATGCAGGTAGGTGTACTCGTCGGCGCTCTTGAGCCGCGCGACGCTGATCAGCGCGCTGGAGTTGCGCAGTACCGAATTGGCGATCGCCTCGACCACCGGCATCGCCGCTTCCATGTCGATGGCCTTGCCCAACCGTGCTTCGCGCAGCATCGACTCGACCACGTCCTTGCCTTCGAGGCAGATCTTGCGGGCACGAATGATCTCCGACTCGAAGCTGACGCGCTCATCCATGACCTCGCTTTCACGCGGCACCGCATCGTCCGCCGCGCCCCCTGCAGCGCCATCCTTCGCGTGCACCACGGCGTCAGCAGGCGCCGGAACCGGCTTGATGCCAGCCGGCAGCACTTCGATCGCCACGTCCAATCCGCGCGAGACATCGATGACCACCTCGCGGATGCCGCTGCCGGCAATCTGGGCGATAGTCGCGTGGTCCTCGATCAGAAAGCGGGTGCGCCAGAACGGATGCTGCATCCACGGCCCGCACAGACGCAGCAGGTACATGCCTGGCCGCAACTGGTCGACAGGGATGGTCTTCTGCATGGGGCCCCTCGCACCCCCACTTTACCCGCCCGTGCAGAAAGCGGAAGGGGGCCCGAGGCCCCCTTCCGGTCACGCATCAGCCTGGATCGCTATCAATGGTGATGACCACCGGCGCCGTGCACATGGCCATGCAGCACTTCCTCGACGCTGGCTTCACGCACCTCGGTCACTTCAATGGCGAAGTTGAGGTTCTTGCCGGCCAGCGGATGGTTGCCGTCGACAGTGACCTCGTCGCCCTCGATCTTGGCGACCACCACCGACAGCGCGCCCTGCCCGGTCTGGGCGGTGAACTGCATGCCGACCTCAAGCTCGTCGACGCCCTGGAAGGCGGCGCGCGGCACGGTCTGGATCAGCATTTCATTGGGCACGCCATAGCCCTCTTCAGGCGAGACGACGACATCGAAGCTGTCGCCAACGCTGCGCCCGGCCATCGCCTTCTCCAGGCCCGGCACGATGTTGCCGACGCCGTGCAGGTAGACCAGCGGCTCGCGGCCGCGCGAGCTGTCGATGACGGTGCCGGCGTCGTCGGTGAGGGTGTAGTGGAAGGACGCGACGGTGCGCTCGGCGATCTGCATGGGGGGATTTCCTTGCGAAAGTGAAGGTCCGGCGTTGCACCGGCCCGAAAAATGGACGCATAGGCTAGGCCAGTGTGCCGCGCGGTGCAAACACTTCGACGACCCGGTTTGACTGGCAGCAAGGAAGCACCCTGGCGATGCCGTAAAATGCCGCGCTTCGGCTACGCCGCCCGCGCGCTTTCCTGCATGTCCTCCGCTTTCGAAACCGAAACCATCCTCAACGTCCGCCATTGGACGCCGGACTACTTCAGCTTCACCTGTACCCGCGACGCCGGCCTTCGCTTCGACAACGGCCAGTTCGTGATGATTGGGCTGCAGGTCGATGGCCGGCCGTTGATGCGTGCCTATTCGATCGCCAGCGCCAACTGGGAGGAAGAGCTTGAGTTCTTCAGCATCAAGGTCCAGAACGGCCCGCTGACCTCGCGCCTGCAGCACATCCAGCCCGGCGACGACCTGCTGGTCAGCCGCAAGCCTACCGGCACCTTGCTGATCAGCGACCTCAACCCGGGCCGCAACCTTTACCTGTTGGCGACCGGAACCGGCCTCGCACCTTTCCTTGGCATCATCAAAGACCCGGCGACCTACGAGCGCTTCGAGCGGGTGATCCTGACCCACGGCGTACGCAGCGCCAGTGACCTCGCCTACCGCGACTACATCGAACGCGAACTGCCGCGACACGAGTATCTGGGAGAGGAGATCAGCCGCAAGCTGCTGTACTACCCGGCGGTCAGCCGAGAGGACTTCATGCACCGCGGCAGGCTCACCGAGCTCATGGACAGCGGACGGATGATGACCGACCTCGGCATCGACGACCTCGACCCGGCGAAAGACCGCGCCATGATCTGCGGCAGCCCGCAGATGCTGGCCGACTTCCGCACCATCCTCGACAGCCGCGGCTTCAAGGCCTCGCCGCGTATCGGCACGGCCGGCGAGTACGTGTTCGAGCGTGCCTTCGTCGAGAAGTAGCCCGCCTCAACCTACGAGCTTGGCGATGTCCTTCTCGATCTTCTCCGGCGTGTCGGTCGGCGCGTAACGCGCGATCACCTTGCCGTGCTTGTCGACTAGGAACTTGGTGAAGTTCCACTTGATCGCCTCGATGCCGAGCAGCCCGGGCTTTTCCGACTTCAGCCACTTGTAGAACGGGTGGGCG
>DASUOA010000231.1:0-2159 GCA_036276895.1 Arenimonas sp.
CTCGAGGAAGGGCATCGACTGTTCCTTGAGCAAGGCCTCGCTGCGTACACCCGACACCAGCGCGAGCGCGAGGACGAGCCGCTACAGCCCGGCGTCGCCTGCCCGCTGGTACGCAAGCTGCTGGCGCTGAACGAGCGCCTCGGCGATGGCCTGCCGCGGGTCGAAGTGATCCTGATCTCACGCAATTCCTGCGACACCGGGCTGCGTATCTTCAACTCGATCGAACACCTCGGGCTCGACATCTGTCGCGCCGCCTTCACCAACGGCGCCCCGCCCTTCCCTTACATCGCGCCGTTCCATGCGCAGCTGTTCCTGTCCACGCACGGCGACGACGTGGTCAACGCGCTGCGCGCCGGTGTCGCTGCCGCCACCATCTGGCCGCGCGGCGAGGACGATACCGGCAACAGCCAGATCCGGCTCGCCTTCGACGGCGATGCGATGCTGTTCGCCGATGACAGCGATGCCGGCAGCGCCTTCCGCAGCTTTCTGTCGGCGCTGCACCAGCTGCAGGCGGCGTTTCCGGTCGGCACGGCAGACGCACCGATCCGCACCGCCCTGATCACCGAGCGCTCGGCGCCGGCGCACCGGCAGGTGATCGCCACTTTGCGCGACTGGGGCGTACGGCTCGACGAGGCGCTGTTCCTCGATGGCCGCGGCAAGCAGGAGTTCCTGCGCACCTTCGGCGCCGACATCTTTTTCGATGGCCGCAGCGATGGTGGCCTGCTCGATCCGGATGCGGTGCTGCCGGCATGAACGATCCGCTGATCGTCGCCATCACCTCGCGGGCCTTGTTCCATCTTGAAGACAGCAACGCGCTGTTCGAACGCGAAGGGCTCAGCGCCTACGCTGCACACCAGCGCGCCAAGGAAAACGAGCCCTTGCAGCCCGGCATAGCCTTTCCGCTGGTGCGCAAGCTGCTGCACCTGAACCGCATCGGAGCGACGCCGGCCGACCGTGTTCAGGTGGTGCTGCTGTCGCGTAACTCCAGCGACACCGGGCTGCGCATCTTCAATTCGATCGAGCACCACGGGCTCAACATCCGCCAGGCAGTGTTCACCGGCGGTGCGGCGGTATTCCCCTACATCAAGCCGTTCGGCGCGCAGCTGTTCCTGTCCGCCAATCCGGCGTCGGTGCGCGGAGCGCTCGACCACGGCATCGCTGCCGCCACCATCCTGCCGGCACCGGCGCCGACGGAGACGCGCGAACAATTGCGTATCGCCTTCGATGGCGACGCGGTGATCTTCGGCGACGAGTCCGAGCGCATCAGCCAGGAGCAAGGTCTGGCGGCCTTCTCCGCCAACGAGCGCGCGATGGCCGATCAGCCGCTGTCCGGGGGGCCGTTCCGGCCTTTCCTCGCCGCGCTGCACCGGCTGCAGGCGGCCTTTCCGGAAGAAGACTCACCGCTGCGCACGGCACTGGTCACCGCGCGCTCGGCACCGGCACACAAGCGGGTGATCCTGACCCTGCGCAACTGGGGCGTGCGGCTCGATGAGGCGCTGTTCCTCGGCGGCCGCGCCAAGGGCCCCTTCCTCAAGGCCTTCGCCGCCGACATCTTCTTCGACGATTCGACCAGCAATATCGAGTCGGCGCGCGAACATGTCGCCGCCGGGCACGTGCCGCACGGTGTGTCCAACCCGCAGCCGTAAGCACCGGCAACCGCGCCAAGCTGAATCCTGGCCGTCAACACGCCTTGTGATACGCGGGTGCGCCCCCCATACTTGCCGCGTTGGTCGCACCACGCGACCCGCGATACCGGGGGTGTCCTGGCTTCGACGGGGGCTGCAAAGTCGACTGGCGCATGCCGAGGGGGCGACTTTCCTCGTTAATCCAGTAGCAAAAACTCAGACGCCAACGACGACGTCTACGCTCTCGCCGCTTAAGGCGTAAGCCCCGAACCCACTTGTGTCTGTGCTCGTGGATGTAGGGTCATTATCACAGGATAGCTTACGGTGGCGACCCGCCAGCCGGATGCGAAACTTAGCGGGTATGTCCGACGGCGTGCTTCGCACGTTGTGTTGCCGGCGGCCGAGAACAAACAACGAGCTAAGCATGTAGTGCCGGAGATGGCGCGTTCTCGGACGGGGGTTCAACTCCCCCCACCTCCACCAATCCACGACAACGCCGCCCACCCGGGCGGCGTTGTCGTTTGCGGGATCGGT
>DASUOA010000232.1:0-6571 GCA_036276895.1 Arenimonas sp.
GTAAGCCGGGGATCGTGGAAGCCGCTTTCGGTCACCGGTTCGCCAATCCGGATCTGCTTTCCCGCGCGCTGCGCCATCGCAGTGCCGGCGCCCCGCACAACGAGCGGCTGGAATTCCTCGGCGATGCGCTGGTCAACCTGATCGTTGCCGAAGCCCTTTACGCGCACTGGCCAAAGGCTGACGAAGGCGCCCTGACCCGGGCCCGGGCCAGTCTGGTGCGCGAGTCGGCGCTGGCCGAGCTCGCACGGCAGCTCAAACTGGGTGATGCGCTGGCGCTGGGGCCCGGTGAGCTCAAATCGGGTGGTCATCGCCGCGATTCGATCCTCGCCGACGCGCTGGAAGCACTGGTAGCAGCCATCCACCTCGATGCCGGTTTCGAGGCCTGCCGCGAGGTGGTGTTGCCGTGGTTCCAGCCGATGGTCGCTGCCCTGGCGCCAGGCAAGGTCGAGAAGGACGCCAAGACCCGGCTGCAGGAATGGCTGCAGGCGCGACAGTTGGCGCGGCCGAGCTATGTGCTGCTGGAGGCGATGGGCGACGAACACGCCCGCCGCTTTCGCGTCGCCTGTCGTATCGAAACCCCGGCGCTGGAGGCGGAGGCAGAAGCTCCGTCACTGCGCGCCGCCGAACAACTCGCCGCCGGCCAGGTGCTGGCGCAGATCGAAGCACCCCCATGACCGAATCCGAAACGCCCTTCCGCTGCGGCACCGTGGCCGTGGTCGGCCGCCCCAACGTCGGCAAGTCGACCCTGATCAATGCCCTGGTCGGGGTGAAGGTCAGCATCGTCTCGCCGCGGCCGCAGACGACCCGGCACCGGCTGCTGGGCATCGCCAGCTTCGAGCATGGGCAGTTGCTGCTGGTCGACACGCCTGGCATCCACGGCGACCAGCGCAAGGCGATGAACCGCTACATGAACCGTGCGGCGCGCGGCTCGATCGAGGGCGTCGATGCGGCGCTGCTGGTGATCGAGGCCGGTCGCTGGACTGACGACGACGCGCTTGCCTACAAGGCCCTGCACGAGGCCGGCGTGCCCTGCCTGCTGGTCGTGAACAAGGTCGACAAGATCGCCGACAAGACCGCGCTACTGCCTTTCATCGCCGAGTTGACCCAGCGCCGCGAGTTCGCCGCCGTGCACCCGCTGTCGGCGCTCAAGGGCAAGGGGCTGGACGCGCTGGTGGCATCCTTGCTCAAGCTGATGCCGGAAGCGCCACCCGCGTACGCAGAAGACGAGATCACTGATCGCAGCGAGCGCTTCCTGGCCGCCGAGCTGGTGCGCGAGCAGTTGATGCTGCGCTTGGGCGATGAGCTGCCGTATGCGGCCACGGTGCAGGTCGAGAAGTTCGAGGAAGACGGCGAGCTGCTGCGCATCGCCGCGGTGATCTGGGTCGAGCGCGAAGGGCAGAAGCCGATCGTGGTCGGCAAGGGCGGCGAGCGGATCAAGGCGATTTCGACTGCGGCACGTATCGGCATGGAGAAGCTGTTCGGACGCAAGGTTTTCCTCGAGACCTGGTGCCGGGTGCGCGAGGGCTGGTCGGACAATGAGGCGGCACTCAAGCGGTTCGGCTACGGCGAGTGAAATGCGCATCCCCGCGCAACAGCCTGCACATCCCTGCGCAGGCGTCTGAATAATGCGCGTGCTGCAGCAACCGGCTTTCGTGCTGCATGCGCGCCCCTGGCGCGAAACCAGTCTGATCGTCGAATTGCTCAGTCGCGACCATGGTCGCATTGGCGTGGTGGCGCGTGGCTTGCGTGGCGCCAAACGGCATCCCCAGCGCGCGGCGCTGCAACCGCTGCAGCATGTGCGGGCGGACTTCGAGCTGCGCGGCGAGCTGGCGCGCCTGCTGCAAGCCGAGGCGGTCGATGCGGCGCCGGTGCTGCAGGGCGACGACCTGCTGGCGGCTTTTTACGTCAATGAACTGCTGATGCGCCTGTTGCCACGCCACGACGCCAGTCCCGATGTCTACGCGCGGTATGCCCAACTGCGCGGCGAGCTGGGCGCTACAGTGCCGCTGGCGTGGACCTTGCGCCGATTCGAACGCGATCTGCTCGATTTGCTTGGCTTTGGTTTCGCCTGGGACGCCACCGAGGATGGCGAGCGTCTGGACCCCGCGGCCCGCTATCGTCTCGATCCACAGCAAGGTCCGGTGCGCGATCCGCGCCACGAGGCTGGTTCGGTGAGTGGCGCGGCTCTGCTGGCACTGGCGGCCGACAGCCTGCCGCCTGCCGAGCAACTGGCCGAGTTGCGGGGCGGACTGCGCACAGTGCTGGCCAGCTACCTCGGTGCCAGTGGATTGAAGTCGTGGAGCCTGATGGGCGAGCTGGCGCGAGTGCGCGCCTAGCCGGTATCGGCGAGGTAGTCCGACACCGCATCCGCAAAACGCTGTTGCATCGCCGCATCCGCTGGCATCGCCGCGAGTCGTCGCACGGCATCGGCGACGCGTGCGGCGCCGACGATGGCGGTGCTGGCTTTGAGTTTGTGTAGTTCATCCCTTGCTGCCTGCACGTGGCCATCGCGCAGCGCAGCGAGAACCACGTCGCGCTGCTGCGGCAGTTCTTGGCTAAACATCGCGCGCAACACCGCCATGGCCTGGTGATCGCTACCCAACGCCTGTAAGGCCGCCTCATCGTCCCACAGCGGCTGCTTGTCGCCGTAGTTGGCGCCTGCTTCGCGGACATGGCCCAGCGCGCGCTGTACAGCCGTGTGCAGCGAAGGCATGGCGATGGGCTTTTGCAGTGCCTCGATGAAACCTGCGGCAATAAGGGCATCGAGCCGGTCGCGGAACAGCTCGGCGGTCAGGGCCAGCGCCGGAGTGCGATGGCCTTGCTGGCGTTGTCGCGGCAACCAGTCTTCGGCGATGCCATCGGGCAGGTTGGCATCGACCAGCCACAGTTCGAAACTGCCACTTGCCAGATGCCCTTCGGCCGCAGCGAAGCTGAGTGCATGCTTCACCTCAGCGGGCAGCGCCAACAGTGATTCGCGAAGAAAGGCGGCGGTCACTGCATCGTCTTCGATCAACAACAGTCTGGGCAGATTGGACATGGCGGATCAGCGGGCGGTCAGCGCATGCGGCTATGCTGGCAGCATGCGGCGCGACTTCAGCCTCGGCAAGATGCTTCTGGTGCTCGGCCTGGTGGCCGGCAGCGCCGAGGCGCGCGAGCTCACGATCGGGATCGACCGCGTGGGTAGCGAAGCCGGCACGCTGGCCGATGTCGTCGCCACCCTGCGCTGGGACGAGAAGGCGGGGCAGGGCGAGCTGCGATTGCAGGCGGGTCGTGTCGAGATTTCCGCGCTGGGCTTTGCCACCCGTGCGATCGATTGGCAGTGTCCCTTGCAGCGCAATGGCGAGGATTGGCATTGCGAAGGCCCGCTGAGCTGGGCCGGGGGGCGCGCACATCCCTTGTCGCTGCGTTTCTCGCCGGCCGGGTTGCGGAGCGAGCTGCGCATCGGCAGCGCACGGCTCGCGCTGGAGACCCGTGCAGCGGTGCCGGACGCCTTGCAGGTCGTGGTCAGGCAGTTGCCGGTGACGTGGCTGCAGGCGGTTGCCGAGCGAGCGTGGAAGCAGGGTCGCTGGAACGATGGGCGCATCGACGGTGAGATCGACCTGCTGATGCCAGCAGAGGGGCCACGCGCAACGGCCGAGCTGCGCTTCACGGCGCTCGCCCTGGAAACGCCGGATGGGCAGATCGCCGCCGCCGGGCTGAGCGGGCGAGTGAATGGTGAGTATCGCGGGATCGGCGGCCAGGCCCAGCTGCGCGCGGATTTCGAGTTGCGCGGCGGCGAATTCCTGGTTGGCGCGCTGTATGTGCCGTTACCTGAGGCGCCGGTCACGGCGAGCATGCGGGCGGAATCGACGGTGGACGGCTGGCAGCTGCCGCACTTCGCCTGGCGCGACGCTGAGACCTTGTCGCTGCAGGGAAGCGCCCGCATCGACAAGCAAGGCGCCGTGCAGGACCTGGGCCTGCAGCTGAAGTCGGGCGACCTCGCTGTGGCCCGCGACCGCTACTTCAGCGGTTTTCTGGCGCCCGCCGGTTTTCCCGACCTGCTGCTGATCGGCGCCGTTGCCGCTGAGCTGCGACTGCGCGACAGCCAATTGCAGCGATTGCATGTCGAGCTCAACCAGCTCGGCGCCATTGATCCGGCACAGCGCTTCGTGCTCGCTGGAATGCAGGGTGACCTGTTCTGGGACGTCGAGGAGCAGGGGCGACGCAGCACCCTCGGCTGGCAGAGTGCTGCCTTGTACGGCATCGGCCTGGGTGCCGCGCAGTTGGCGCTGGAAAGCCGCGGCGGCGAAATCTGGTTGCGCAAGCCGGCGCAGATCAGCGCACTGCAGGGCAACATCCGCTTGGAGCAACTGCGCTGGCAACCACCACGCGACGGACGCGGCACGCGCTTTCAACTCGGTGTCGCAATGAACGAGCTCGATCTGCACAGCCTGTCGCAGCGTCTGGGCTGGCCGCCGTTCACCGGCAGCCTTGGCGGCCGCATTCCGGCCGCGCGCTACGAGGATGGCGTGCTGACGCTCGATGGCGGCCTGGCCATGCAGCTGTTCGGCGGCGAGATCGCATTGTCGCAGCTGGTGATGGAGCGGCCCTTCGGCGTCGCGCCGACGCTGTCGGCCGATGTCGGCCTGTCCGGCATCGATCTCGAGCCGCTGACCGCCGCTTTCGGCTTCGGCAGCATCACCGGCCGACTTCAGGGAAGGATCGCGGATCTGCGTCTGGTCGACTGGACACCCGCGGCCTTCGATGCCCGCTTCGATACCGACACTCAGTGGAAGGGCAAGCGTCGCATCAGCCAGCGCGCGGTCGAGGACATTTCCAGCATCGCCGGCAGCGGCCTGATGGCCGGGTTGCAGGCGCAGGCGTTGAAGCTGTTCGATGATTTCGGTTACTCGCGCATCGGCATCGGTTGCCGCCTGCGCGACAACGTCTGTCGCATGGAAGGAATCGGTTCAGCCGGTGATGGCTATACCATCGTGCAAGGTTCGGGGCTGCCGCGCATCCAGGTGGTCGGCTTCCGTCGCCAGGTCGATTGGCCGACACTGGTCGCCCGGCTCAAGGCGGTTACCGAAGGCCAGCGCCCGGTGTTCGAATGAATGCTTCACCCATGAAGGAGAGTTCCATGCGCCAACGTCTTGCCAAGTCCCTGCGTGCTTCGGCCGTGCTCGGCAGTCTGCTGCTGCTCGCCGCCTGCGTGACCATCAATGTCTACTTTCCCGCTGCCGAGGCCGAGGAAGCCGCCAAGGAGTTCGTCGACAAAGTGCTCGGCGACGAGGTCGAGCAAGCCAACGGCGAGAACCCGCAATCGAGTCGCAGCCTGCGCTTCGATCCACTGGCCTTCTTCATCGGAAGCGCGCACGCGCAGAGCGCGGACATCAACATCCGCACGCCGGCCATCCAGGCGATCCAGGACCGCATGGCCTCGCGCTTCCGCGGCCAGCTACAGGCGCACTTCGACAGCGGCGCGCTGGGCTTCGGCAAGGATGGCCTGCTGGTGCTGCGTGATGCCAGCAAGGTAGCGCTGAAGGACCGCGTGTCGGTCAACCAGCTGATTGCTGAGGACAACCGCGACCGCAATGCCGTGTATCGCGAGATCGCCGTGGCCAACGGCCATCCGGAGTGGGAAGCGCAGATTCGCGATTCTTTCGCCAAGCAGTGGATCGCCAGCGGGCGCGCCGGCTGGTGGTATCAGGACGCGGGTGGCAGCTGGAGCCAGAAGTAACTGCGCCTGCGTTTCCGAGTCGCAAACGGCCCCGATCGGGGCCGTTTGTCTGCCAGGCCTGTCCGGCGTGATGGGCCAGGAGAGTGGGCAGGAGGGCGGTGGGGTGCGACAATCCGCGCCCCCCACCGATTTCCAATGCCGTGGCCCGCAAGAAGCTGATTGCTGAGTTCGAGATCACCATCGATGACTTCGCCCATGACGGGCGCGGCGTAGGACGTCGCGAAGGCAAGGCGGTATTCGTCTCCGGCGCGCTCCCGGGCGAGCGGGTGCTTGCCAAACAGACCGGCCGCAACCGTCATTTCGACGAAGCGCAGATGCTGCAGGTGCTCGAGGCCTCGCCCGATCGCGTGCCGGCGCGCTGCCCACACTTCGGTACCTGCGCCGGCTGCGTGCTGCAGCATCTGGCCGAAGACCAGCAGATCGCCGCCAAACAACGAGTGCTGACCGAGAATCTGCAGCGCATCGGCCACGTGCAGCCCGAGACCGTGCTGGCGCCGTTGACCGATGCCGCCTGGGGATATCGCCGCAAGGGCCGCTTCTCGGTGCGCTGGGTGGAGAAGAAGGGCAAGGCGCTGGTTGGCTTTCGCGAGCTCGATCCGCGCTTCGTCGCTGATCTCAACGAATGCCACACGGTGATCCCGGCCATCGGTGCGCGCATCCCCGAGCTGTCCGCTTTGGTCGAAAGCCTCGACGGCCGACGCACGATCCCGCAGATCGAATTCATCGCCGGCGACGGGCCGGTGGCGCTGGTGTTCCGCCATCTCGAAGCGCTGTCGGCGGGCGACCGCGAGAAGTTGATCGCCTTCGCGCAGCACAGCGGCTTCGCGGTCTTCCTGCAGCCGGGCGGCATCG
>DASUOA010000233.1:0-4731 GCA_036276895.1 Arenimonas sp.
GTGGCCATCATCCTGCTCACGGTGCTCATCAAGCTGGTGTTCTTCCCGCTGTCCGCAGCGAGCTACAAGTCGATGGCCAAGATGAAGCTGATCACGCCGCGACTTACAAAGATCCGCGAGATGTACGCCCACGATCTCCAGAAAATGAACCAGGCGATGATGGAGCTGTACAAGACCGAGAAGATCAATCCGCTGGGCGGCTGCTTCCCTATCCTGGTGCAGATTCCGGTGTTCATCGCGCTGTACTGGGTGCTGCTGGCTGCGATCGAGTTGCGGCACGCTCCCTTCGTGCTGTGGATCCAGGACCTTTCGGCGCTCGACCCGTACTTCGTCCTGCCGGTCCTCATGGCGGTCACGATGGTCCTGCAGACGCGCATGAACCCGGTGCCGCCCGATCCCGTGCAGGCGCAGGTGATGAAGTACATGCCGTACGTGTTCAGCATCTTTTTCTTCTTTTTCCCGGCCGGCCTGGTGCTGTACTGGCTGGTCAACAACATCCTCTCGATAGCCCAGCAGTGGCAGATCCAGCGCATGTTCGAACGCGACAAGCCTGCCCATGCCAAGCGATGAGGTAGAGCGCGACACCATCGCCGCGATCGCCACGCCGCCCGGCCGCGGCGGCATCGGGGTGATCCGGCTGTCGGGTGCGGCGGTTCCCGGGATCGCCGCACAGGTGCTGGGCCGCCTGCCGCAGCCGCGGCGCGCGACCCTTGCTGCCTTTCGCGACGCGCGCGGCGAGCCGCAGGACCGCGGCATCGCGTTGTATTTTCCGCCGCCGCGCTCGTACACCGGCGAGCATGTGCTTGAGCTGCACGGCCATGGCGGTCCGCTCGTCCTGCAGTCGGTGCTGCGGGCTTGCCTGGACGCCGGCGCGAGGCTCGCCGAGCCGGGCGAGTTCACGCGGCGCGCTTTTCTCGAAGGCAAGCTGGACCTCGCGCAGGCCGAGGCCGTGGCCGACCTCATCGACGCCTCCACCCAGGAGGCGGCGCGCTCGGCGCTGCGCTCGCTGGCGGGCGAGTTCTCGGCAGCGATAGAGACGCTCGCCGGCGGACTGGTCGAGCTGCGGGCGCTTACCGAAGCGATGCTCGACTTCCCCGAGGAGGAGGTGGATGCCGTGCAGCGAGACGACGCGGCGGCCCGGCTCGACGCCCTCGAGGCTCAGCTTGACGGGATCCTGGCCAAGAGCCGCCAGGGCAGCCTCCTGCGCAGCGGCATCCACGTCGTGCTTGCGGGCCGGCCCAACGTCGGCAAGTCCAGCCTGCTCAACCGGCTGGCCGGCGAGGAGCGCGCGATTGTCACGCCTGTGCCGGGCACCACCCGGGATGCGCTGCGCGAAGCCATCCAGATCGAGGGCGTGCCGCTCGTGCTGGTCGACACGGCCGGATTGCGGGTGGCCTCGGATGCCGTCGAGCGCCTGGGCATCGAGCGCACGCAACAGGAGCTGCAGCGTGCCGACCTGGTGCTGATGGTGCGTGAAGCCGGCCGGGAAGATCCGCCGCCGGTGTTGCCCGCCGGTGCACAACGCGTCGACGTGTATAACAAGAGCGACCTCGCTCCCGGGTTTCGTGCGCCTGCCGGTGCGCTGGCCGTTTCGGCCAAGACCGGGGAGAACCTGGACGCCTTGCGCCGCACCATCCTGGCGGCGGCCGGATGGTCTTCCACCGGCGAATCGGTGTTCCTCGCGCGCGAGCGCCATTTGCGCGCATTGGAGCAAGCGCGCGCGCACCTTGGCGAAGCCCGCGGGCAGCTCGCTAGCTGGGAGCTGTTGGCGGAGGAATTGCGCCTTGCCCATGCCGCGCTTGCCGGCATCACGGGAGAGTTCTCCGCAGACGAGCTGCTCGGTGAGATTTTCAGCCGCTTTTGCGTAGGCAAGTAAGTCGCTGTGCGGTCAATGGTTTAGTCCACAGGAGGCACTTGCGCGTGCAATCGCGCCGACCGCCTGGGTGCTAGAATCGGGCGACCAATTGCCGCCTTGCGGCCCGGCTGCGCGCCGGGCCGTTTGCCTTTCTGGAGCGAACGAATGAATGCACCCGCTAGCGCCCCCGACCAGTCGAATGCTCCGTCCTGGGTGCGTCACCGGGGGCTTCGGCGTTGGGTGTCGGAGATCGCACGCCTTACGAAGCCCGAGCGCGTCGTCTGGTGCGACGGCTCGCAGGCGGAGTACGACCGCTTGTGCGCGGAGCTGGTGCAGGCAGGAACGTTCACCCGCCTGAGCGAGAAGCGGCGGCCCAATTCCTACCTCGCCCGCTCGCATCCGACCGATGTCGCGCGCATGGAGGACCGCACCTTCATCTGCAGCGAGCGCAAGGAGGATGCCGGGCCGACCAACAACTGGCTCGAGCCGCGCGAGATGCGCCAGACGCTCAATCGCCTGTTCGACGGATGCATGCGAGGACGGACGCTGTACGTGATGCCGTTCTCGATGGGACCGATCGGCTCGCCGATCGCGCAGGTTGGCGTCGAGATCTCGGATTCCGCGTACGTCGCGGTCAGCATGCGCATCATGACGCGCATGGGCCGTGCCGTGGCCGACTGGCTGGGCGAGGACAAGCCGTTCGTGCCCTGTGTGCACTCGGTAGGCGCGCCGCTCGCACCCGGTGACAACGACGTCCCGTGGCCGTGCAATGAGAAAGAAAAGTGGATCGTGCATTTTCCGGAGACCCGCGAGATCTGGTCGTTCGGCTCGGGATACGGCGGCAATGCCCTGCTGGGCAAGAAATGCCTCGCCCTGCGCATCGCCTCGGTCATGGGACGCGACGAAGGCTGGCTTGCCGAGCACATGCTGATCCTGGGGATGCAGGCGCCGAACGGTGAGAAGACCTACGTAGCGGCGGCGTTCCCGTCGGCTTGCGGCAAGACGAACCTGGCGATGCTCATCCCGCCGGCGGCGTTCGCGGGCTGGAAGGTCACCACCATCGGCGAGGACATCGCCTGGATCAAGCCGGGCGCGGACGGCCGCTTGCACGCGATCAATCCGGAGTTCGGCCTGTTCGGCGTTGCGCCGGGCACGTCAGAGCAGACCAACCCCAACGCCATGAAGTCCCTGGCGGGCAACGTGATCTTCACGAATGTGGCCATGACCCCGGACGGCGACGTGTGGTGGGAGGGAATGACCGATCAGCCGCCTGGGCGACTCATCGACTGGCAAGGGAAGGAGTGGACGCCCGAGGATGGAAGGAAGGGCCGTCTCGCGGCGCACGCCAATGCGCGGTTCACGGTCGCCGCCGCGCAGTGCCCCTCCATGGACCCACAGTGGGAGGATCCGGCGGGCGTGCCCATTTCTGCCTTCATCTTTGGCGGACGGCGTTCATCGACCGTGCCGCTGGTGGTGGAGGCTCCGACGTGGGAGGACGGTGTTTATATGGCCGCCACCCTGGGATCGGAAACCACGGCAGCGATCACCGGGAAGGTCGGCGTCGTGCGCCGAGACCCGATGGCGATGCTCGCCTTTTGCGGCTACAACATGGCGGACTACTTCGGCCATTGGCTGGCAATGGGCCGGAAAATCAAGCATCCCCCGAGAATTTTCCGCGTCAACTGGTTCCGGCGCGACAGCAACGGAAAATTCCTGTGGCCCGGGTTCGGCGAGAACATGCGGGTCTTGCAGTGGATCGCCCTGCGCTGCCAGAACCGCGCGGCCGGCGTCGAAACGCCGCTGGGCGTCATGCCGCGCTTCGAGGACCTTACCTGGACCGGGCTCGAGCAGAAGATGTCGCCAGCGCAGTTCGCCGAGCTCGAGCGCGTGGATGCAGCCGCCTGGAAAGACGAGCTTGCTTCCCACGACGAGCTGTTCGGGAAGTTCGGCGAACGGCTGCCCCCGGCGCTGGAGTCGCGCCGCGGCGAGATGCACCAGCGGCTGGCCGCCTAGCGGGTCTTGAGCAGGCAGGCGCCGGCCGCTGCCAGGAGCGCCACGACTGCGCCTGCGCCGAGCGCGGCGGGCGAGGCAAAGCGCTCCAGCAGCGCGCCTCCCAGCGCAACGCCGGCGCCAACCCCGGAGAGCAGCGCACTGGTGGACCAGGTGAACGCCTCGGTCATCTGGTCGGAACGCGCGGTCTTGGCCACCAGCATGGATTGCATGATGAGCGCCGGCGCCATCACCACACCGGCGAAAAACGACCAAAGCGCAAACGGCAGGGGCGACCAAGGCAAAGCCAGGATCCCAAGCCCCGCACCCATGAGAGCCAACATCAGGGCGAACTGACGCGCCAGTGGCAAGCGCCAGCTGCGGCTGCCGTAAGCCAAGCCGCCGAGCGCGCTGCCTGCAGACATGAGCCCCAGCAGCACGCCGGCCAGGGCGATATTGCCTGCTTCGGTGGCGTACGCGGCAAAGCCAACCTCCAGCAGGCCGAACGCCATCGAGTAGCAAACGATGACGGCGATGAGGGGCAGGAAACCGGCCTCGGTGAGCGGGCCAAGTAGGCTCGGCTTGCTTTGCGGCTCGATCCGCCACGCCAGCAGCGGTGGCGCGCGCAGGAAAAGGAGCGTGCCGACGAAGCCGCAGGCGGCGGCGAACATCACAGCCGCGGCCGCCGATGCGACGGCGACAAACAGGGCGACCAGCAGCGGGCCCGCGATAAAGATCAGCTCGATAAGAACCGATTCGAGGGAGTACGCCGCCGTTAGCAGATCATCGTTGCGTAATCGCTGACGAAAGTAGGTGCGCATGCATACCGTAATCGGGGGGAACGCAGCGCCGGCCAACCCAGCGTAAAGCAGGATGCTCCGCGCGTC
>DASUOA010000234.1:0-5691 GCA_036276895.1 Arenimonas sp.
CGCTCTATCTGTTGGAGGACGACGGTCAGCGGCTGGTGTCGGCGCTGCTGGTCGAGCAAGGACAGGCGCTGCCGGTCGACAGCATGGCCATCGATGACCCGGTGCGGCATGCCGCGCGGTGTGCGCGGGAGCGTGCCGAGCTGGTCATTCATCTATCTCAGGAGGCCACTGACGCCAGCTACCGCCCCGGCACCCTCGCGACCCGCAGCCTGCTGTTCGCGCCGCTTCTGGCAGGAGACCGGTTGCTGGGCGTACTCAGCGTGCAATCTCTGTGTGAGCAAGCCTACGACGAGCACGCGCGGCTGCTGTTGCGAAGCCTGTGCGCCTACGTCGCCATCGCGCTCGACAACGCCTCGGCCTACCGCACGCTGTCCGAGGCCGAAGCCGGCCTGCAACGCAACCTGTCCCGCGAAAGGGAGCTCGGCCAGCTCAAGTCGCGTTTCGTCTCGATGACATCGCACGAATTCCGCACGCCGCTGGCCGGGATCCTGTCGTCGGTCGACCTGCTGCGGCACTATCACGATCGCCTGCCGACAACCGAGCGCGAGGAGCTGTTCGCGCAGATCGGCGAGTCGGTTCAGCGCATGACGCAGATGCTCGACAACATCCTGCTGATCGGTCGTGCCGATGCCAAGGGCCTGGAGTTCCGGCCGGCGCGAATGGACCTGCTCGCCCTGTGCCGTGAGCTGGGCGAGGAAGTCACCCGCTCGCGTCCCGGCGGCAATGGACGACCTCACCTGCGGCTCTCCAGCCGCGGAGCGGACGGTGAGCACCTGCTCGACCCCGTGCTGCTACGGCATATCCTTGGCAACCTGCTCTCGAATGCCTTCAAGTACTCGCCGACCGGCGGCGACGTGCAATTCGACATCGCGGTCGATTCCGGGCGCGCCCGATTCGAGATTGCCGACCAGGGCATCGGCATCCCGCTTGCCGACCAGCCGCGGCTGTTCGAAACCTTTCATCGCGCCAGCAATGTCGGCAATATCTCTGGAACGGGGCTGGGCCTGGCCATCGTCAAACAGTCGGTGCAGTTGCATGGGGGCAGCATCGCACTCGACAGCGCGCCGGGTCGGGGTACCCGCTTCACGGTCGAGCTTCCGCTCGGCTGAGCCAGGGGACGAACAATGAGCAGTGCGGCGCGACAGGCGGGGCTCGAGTTCTGGCAGAAGCGTCTGCTCGAGCAGGAGATGCCGGTGCTGGCCAACACCGCCACCAGCATCGTCCGCCGCACCGGCGAGGACGACACCTCGGCGATGGAGCTGGCCCGGCTGATCCTGCGCGATGCGTCGATGACCACGCGCGTATTGCGCATGGCCAACAGCTTCTACTACAACCCCGGCACCGGGAAGATCACCACCATCAGTCGTGCCATCGTGCTGTTGGGCTTCGATGCGGTGCGCAATATCTGCCTGTCGATCTCGCTGGTCGACACCTTCCTCGAAGGCCCGCATCGCGAACTGGTGATCGGCGAGATGGCGCACTGCTTCCATGCCGCGGTGCAGGCTAAGGCACTGGCAAAGATGGCGCGGCAGAAAGACCCGGAAGAGGTGTTCATTGCCACCCTGCTCTACCACCTCGGGCCGCTGGCGTTCTGGTGCTTTGCCGGTGATATCGAGAACAGCATGGCCGAACGCGTGCGCCAGGCGATCGAGCGCGGCACGGCGCCGGAGCAGGCGCAGGACGACGTGCTGGGCTTCCGCCTACAGCAGCTCACCGAGCAGCTCAACCAGCACTGGGGCCTGAGTACGCTGCTGGGCAACGCCCTGGACCACCGGCAGTCGCCGACCGTGCGCACCCGCGCGATCGGCTTTGGTCACGATCTGGCTTACGCGCTGGCGGGATCACCGGGCGCTCCCGACCTCGACAAGGTGCTTAAGAATATCGAGCGCGACATGAAGCTGTCGGCCGGCGAAGTCCGGGCGCAGGCGATCGGCAATGCCCGTGATGCCGCTGAAGCGATCGCCTCGCTTGGCCTCAAGGATGCGGCGAAACTTATTCCGTCGCCGGAGAAACTGGCCAAGAAGATCGGCATCGATTCGGATGTGCATGAACTTGAAGTCCAGGCCCAGCCAAGCGTCGAGGCCGCGCCGCCCACCGGTCAGCAGCTGCAGATGGAGATCCTGCGCGAGCTGTCGCTGCTGCTCGAGGAGCCCAGCCCGAACATCAATCTGCTGATCGAGATGGTGCTGGAAGGCATCTACCGAGGCATCGGCATGGATCGCGCGGTGTTCGCCCTGCTCAGCCCGGATCGCAAGCAGATCCGCACCAAGTTCGCGCTGGGCAGCGATCGCGACGAGATCAAGAGCAGCTTCGCATTCGCCAACGACCCGGATCGCAGCGCCATTGCCTATGCCTTGCAGCAGGGCCAGCCGCAGTGGTTGGGCAAAGGCCGCCGCCCGGTCGGACTGCCCTACGACGCGTCGCTGGAGAAGCTGGCAGGCGGGGAATACTTTCTGTATCCACTCAGTGTCGGCGGCAAACCGATCGGCTGCGTCTACGCCGACGCGGCGGCCAGCAAGCGTTCGCTTGACCCGGAGTTGTTCGCGCAGTTCAAGCTGTTCGGGCAGCAGGCGCGGCTGGGCCTCAACCTGATCAAAGGCGGCTGAGCGCGCCAACCGCCTCGGCTGCTCAGCCGTCGGCGTTGATCACCGCCACCAGCTCACCCAGCACGCGCTCGGACTGGTCGTTGTCGACCTGGCAGGTGCCGGCATTGGCATGACCGCCGCCGCCGTAGCGCAGACACAACGGACCGATATTGGTCTTCGAGCCGCGGTCGAGGATCGACTTGCCGATCGCGAACACGGTGTTCTGCTGCCGCAGGCCCCACATCACGTGGATGGAGATGTTGCACTGCGGGAACAACGCGTAGATGACGAAGCGGTTCACCGCGTAGATCATCTCTTCCTTTCGCAAATCGAGCACGACGAGGTTGCCGTGCACCGTGGCACAACGCTGGATCTGCTCGCGCGCCGGTTGCTGGTGCTCGCGGTACAGGCGAACGCGCTCCTGCACGTCGGGCAGCTGCAGGATCTCGTCGATGCCGTGCGACTGGCAGTAATCGATCAGCTGCATCATCAGCTGGTAATTGGAGATGCGGAAGTCGCGGAAGCGGCCGAGGCCGGTGCGCGCGTCCATGATGTAGTTGAGCAGCGCCCAGCCCTGCGGCTCGAGGATCTCGTCGCGCGAGAACTGCGCCGCATCGCCCTTGTCCACCGCCTCCATCATCTCGTCCCAACTGGTCGGGAACGCCGCGTGGCCGCCGTAGTGCTTCCATACCACGCGCGCGGCGGAGGGCACGTCCGGCTCGATGATGTGGTTGTCGGCCTGCTCGTTGCGCAGGGTCTCGCTCAGGTGATGGTCGAAGGCGAGATGGCAGCCCGGCACGTAGGGCAGATTGGTAGTGATGTCGCGTGGGCCGATGTCGATCTTGCCATCCTGCATGTCCTTGGGATGCACGAACAGGATGTCGTCGATCAGGTCCAGCCGCTTGAGCAGGGCCGCGCAGACCAGGCCATCGAAATCGCTGCGGGTGACAAGACGGTACTTGGTCGACATCGGGTGTCTCCGGATAGGCGGCTGACCAAGCATAGGCAATTCCCGGAGGCCCCGCCATCGATGCCATCGCGCCGGATTGACCGCGGTCCGGACCTGCCCTAGCCTCGACGCAGGAAACCCGCCGCGGGGCCGCCACCGGAGCGCCCATGACCGTCGAGCAAGCACCTGCGACCGACAACAGTATGGACCTCAAGGGGTTGCGCCTGCGCCCGGGCATGTTCATGCAGTTGCAGTCGCGCGCCGGCAAGGACAGCTGCGAGGCCCAGTTCTGTGCCGCCATCGGCGGCCGCGGGATCATGGTGGTGCCGGTCGACGACGCCCAACCCAATGGCGGGCTGCATCCGGGCGAGACGCGACGGGTGAAAGGTTTCACCGGGATATACGACTACGAGTTCGATGCCGACGTCATCCAGCATTTCTCGCAGCCGTTCACCTACACCCTGCTGCGATATCCCTCCGCGGTCAATGCTCGGCGGGTGCGCAGTTCACTGCGGATACGCACCGCCCTCCCCGCCTATGTGCGGCGCGAAGGCTGCGATCCGGTGGCCGGCGTGATCGTCGATCTCAGTGCTGCCGGGGCGATGGTCGCCACGTCCGGCGAAATGGGCGCAATTGGAGAATCGGCAAGGCTTCACTTCGCGCTGGTACTGGAAGGGAAGGCCTACGACCTCAATCTGCCGGCAAGCATCTGCCATGGTGCCGTCAACGACAACGGCGAGGGCTATCGCACTGGCTTCGCATTCAAGGAGCTGTCACGCAACGACCGGCTGCTGTTGCGGCACTTCGCCTTGCTCAGCAGCGAAGGTGTCGACTAAGCGGACCCGCGAAGCGACCGACCGGGTCGTCTCACCGATCGCCGCTTCCAGCCGCGCACTGCAGCGCCATGTCCTGATAGCCGGCGAATGGCGCATCCGGTCGGCATACCGGGCAGTTCGCGTCGGCTGTCACCCGCGATTCGCGGAATCGCATCGACAGCGCGTCGAAACTCAACAGGCGGCCATCGAGTGTTTCGCCAATGCCGAGCAGCAGTTTGAGTGTTTCGGTCGCCTGCAAGAGTCCGATGACGCCGGGCAATACACCGAGCACGCCTGCCTCGGCGCAATTCGGAGCGTCCTCCGGCGCCGGCGGCAAGGGAAACAGACAGCGATAGCAGGGTGAAGTGCCACGCCGGCGTCCGGCATTGAACACGCTGACCTGGCCTTGGAAGCGATGCACGGCGCCGTACACCAGCGTCTTTCCCAGCTTCACGCAGGCGTCGGACAGGAGATAGCGCGTCGGGAAGTTGTCGGCACCATCGAGCACCACGTCGACACCTTCCAGCATTGCGTCGACATTGTCGGCCCCGACCCTGGCACGCACGCATTCGATGCGAGTCCGCGGATTTAGCGCGCTGAGCGTCCGCGCCGCCGACTCGACCTTGGGCTTACCAATGTCCGCCTCGCCGTGCAGGATCTGCCGCTGTAGGTTGCTGCGATCGACCACATCGTCGTCAACCAGGCGCAGGCATCCGACGCCGGCCGCGGCGAGATAGAAGGCGGCCGGCGAACCAAGGCCACCCGCCCCCACCATCAGCACCGTCGACTGCGCCAGCCGGCGCTGGCCTTCCAGCCCGACCTGCGGCAGCCGCAGGTGTCGCGAGTAGCGTTCGAGAAAGTCGGCGTCTTCGCTGCCAGCCGGCAGGTGCTCGGGCAAGCCCTCCGCCCGCCAACGATTGAAGCCGCCGCTGACCGAGTACAGATTGGCGTAGCCTTGCGCCAGCAGTGCGCTGCATGCGCGTTCCGAGCGTGGCCCGCCAGCGCAGATCAGCAGCACTTCATGCTGCGGATCGGGAATCCATTGCTGCGGCGTGGCTTCCAGTTCGCCGCGAGGGACCGCCAAGGCGCCTGCAGGAAGTCCCGCTGCATGCTCGCCGGGCTCGCGCACGTCGATCAACAGCGCCCCGGCACGCAATCGGCTCAGCGCTTCTTCGGGACTGATCTGTACGATGGCCATGGCCAACTGTAACGCGTGGCGGCTCAGCGCCCTTTGACGTGGCGCAACAGGCGGCGACGCTTCTGCTGTTGCCGCTCGCTCAGCTCGTTCTTCTTGCCCTCGTAAGGGTTCACGCCTTCCTTGAAGATGAAGCGGATCGGCGTG
>DASUOA010000235.1:0-2087 GCA_036276895.1 Arenimonas sp.
GAGCGTTTCCCGGACGTGCGCTTTCTCGATACCAAGGAACACGGCACGCTGTAGCCGACCGACCCAGAGCCGCCATGCAAACTCCGCTCGCCTCCCGCCGCATCGACCCGTCCAGCTGGCCGATGATGGTCCTGTTCGTCGCCATCCACCTCGCCTGCCTCGGCGCCATCTGGACCGGCGTTTCCTGGTCCGACATCGGCCTGTGCCTGGCGCTGTATGCAATCCGCATGTTCGGCGTCACCGGCGGCTATCACCGCTACTTCGCGCACCGCGCATACAAGACCGGCCGGGTGATGCAGTTTTTGCTGGCGGCGCTGGCGCAGTCCTCGCTGCAGTCCGGTGCGCTGTGGTGGGCGGCCAAGCATCGCGATCATCACAAGCACTCGGATACGCCGCTCGACAGCCATTCGCCGCGCCACTATGGATTCTGGTTCGCGCACATGGGCTGGATCTTCAACGCGCAGGCGCAGCAGGCCGATTACGAGCGCGTGCCGGAATTCCTGCAGTACCCGGAGCTGCGCTGGCTCGACCGGCACCACTGGATCCCGGGCACGGTGATGGGCCTGTCGGTGTTCGCGCTCGGCGGCTGGTCGGCGCTGGTGGTCGGCTTCTTCTGGTCGACGGTGCTGCTGTGGCACGCGACCTTCTGCATCAACTCGCTGGTGCACGTGTTCGGCAAGCAGCGCTACCTGACCGGCGACGACTCGCGCAACAACTGGCTGTTCGCGCTGCTGTCGCTGGGCGAGGGCTGGCACAACAACCACCACTACTACATGGCCTCGGCGCGCCAGGGCTTCAAGTGGTGGGAGGTCGACATCACGTACTACGTGCTGCTCGGCCTCGAGAAGCTGGGCCTGGTGTCCGAACTGCGCGCTCCGCCGGCGCACGTGCTCGCCGGCAACCGGCCGCTGACCGAAGGACTCAAGGAGCGCGTCGCCGCGCACCTGGCGCAATCGTTCAACGCCGACCGCATCGTCAGGCGCATGCAGAAGCGCTGGGCCGAACTGCATCCGGGCGCAAGCTTCGACGAGTGGCGCCGGCGCTGGGCCGAGCAGCTGGCGCACGGCCGCGAGCACGTGGCGCACATGGTGCATGCCGAACTGCCGAGTTTCGATCAGCTGTACCGCCGTGCCCGCCGCAACTTCGCGCGCACGCCAGCGATGGAGGAGATCGTCATGCGCGCGCGCGAGCTGCTCGCGCAGGCAGTGATCGCACGCCTGGAGCCGGCCGCTGTCCGAAGCTGATCCGGCGGGGTTTTCGCGCCGCGATCCTTACGCGGCGCTGCGCTACCCCGAATTCGTCGCGCTGATCTGCGGCAGCTTCCTGCTGACCGGCGCGCTGATGATCCAGCAGATCGCGCTGGCCTACGAGCTCTACCTGGTCACGCGCGATCCGCTGTCGCTGGGGCTGATCGGGCTGGCCGAGGCGGTGCCGTTCATCGCGCTGGCCCTGTTCGGCGGCCACGTCGCCGACCGTTTCGACAAGCGCCGCATCATGCAGATCGCGCTGGGGGTGATGCTGCTCGCGTCGGGTGTACTCGCGCTGATCGCCTGGACCCCGGTGCGCGCGCAGCTGTCGCAGACGATGTGGCTGGTGCTGGTCTACGCGATGATCGGCGTGCTCGGCTTCGCGCGCGGCTTCTACTCGCCGGCGATGGCGTCGCTGCGGCCGTTCCTCGTGCCGCGTGCGATCTACGGCAACAGCGCGACCTGGAGCGGCACCTTCTGGCAGGCCGCGGCGATCCTCGGGCCGCTCGCCGGCGGCCTCGCCTACGCGGGGCTCGGCCTGACCGGCAGCCTGATCGTCGTCATGGCGCTGATCGTCTCGACGCAGCTGCTGCTGCTGCGCCTCCGACCGCGGCCGGCATCGGCAAATCCGGCCGGCATGCAGACGGTCTGGGCCAGCCTGCGCGAAGGGCTTGGCTATGTGCGGCGCACCCCGATCATCCTGTACGCGATCACCCTGGACATGCTCACGGTGCTGTTCGGCGGCGTGGTCGCGATCCTGCCGATCTTTGCCGAAGACATCCTGAGCGTCGGCCCCGAGGGGCTCGGTCTGCTGCGCGCCGCGCCCGCCGTGGGCGCAAT
>DASUOA010000236.1:0-2962 GCA_036276895.1 Arenimonas sp.
GTCGTGCCCGAGCCGCGTGAATTCCTCAGCCAGCGCCTGAAGGCGCTCGATCCGCAGACCGCACTCGAGGCACTCGAGCACCTGCCGGCACCCGAAGTCGCCCAGGTGCTGTCCGAGTTGCCGCCGGCGCAGGCCAATGCCCTGCTCGCGGCGATGCCGGAAGACGAACGCGCGCCGATACTGGCGGCGGCACCCGCCGGCACCGACTGGTACGACGCCCAGAGCTTCGAAGAAGGCAGCGTCGGCCGACTGCTGGAAGACCCACCGGCGGTGTTTCCCAGCGGCACCCGCGTCGGCGATGCCGTGGAGGCCCTGCGCGACCTGGTGCAGAACAAGCAGCGCATGGTGGTGTATCTGTTCGTGGTCGACGGCGGGCAACGCCTGCTCGGCGTGGTCGCCTTCCGCGAGCTGCTGTTCGCCGACCGAGCTGCCCGCCTCGATGACGTGATGATCCGCAATCCCTTCGTGTTGCGCCCGCAGGCACTGCTGGTCGATGCCATGCGCGAAGTGGTGACGCGGCACTTCCCGGTATATCCGGTCTGCGCCGACGACGGCCGGCTGGTGGGGCAGGTGCGCGGGCAGGCGCTGTTCGAGCAGCAGGCCTTCGAGATTTCGGCGCAGGCCGGCGCCATGGTCGGCGTCGAGAAAGAGGAGCGGCTGGCGACGCCGTTGATGCGCAGCTTCAAGTTCCGTCATCCCTGGCTGCAGTTGAACCTGCTCACTGCCTTCCTGTCGGCAGCGGTGGTCGGTTACTTCGAAGCGACCATCTCGCAGATCGTGGTGTTGGCGGTGTTCCTGCCGGTGCTCGCCGGGCAGTGCGGCAACCTCGGTGCGCAGGCGCTGGCGGTGATGGTGCGGGCGATGACGCTGGGTGAAACGCGTGGCGTCGGCATGGCCAAGGCGGTGACCAAGGAAGCGATCCTCGGCCTGATGAACGGCGGCATCACCGGTGCCATGGCCGGTGCGGCGATGTACTGGTCGGTCACGCGCGCCGGAGGCGACCACGCGCTGGCGCTGGCCTTGATCACCACGCTGGCGATGGCGCTGTCGGCGATGACCGCGGGCCTGTCCGGTGCGGTGATCCCGTTGCTGCTCAAGCGCCTGGGCGCCGACCCGGCCACGGCGTCGAGTATTTTTCTCACCACCAGTACCGACGTGGTCAGCATGGGCTTGTTCCTGGGCATGGCCTCGATGCTGCTGATGTGACCATCGGCAGTTGCGGCGCCGGCAGTTGCGCCAGCGACGCCGTCACGGCAAAGTGCAGGGGCTTCCGACGTGGGGGAGGGAGCTGAAAACCCGCAGGGCCTCGGCCCTGCGGGTTTTCTTTTTGGATGCGATCATCGCCGCATGTCCGCGCCGATCGACTCCCGCACGCTGCCCTTGCTCGAGCGCGCCTGCGAACGTCTGCAGGCGGCGGCACCGACGGCATTCACCGATCCGCAGCGAGCGTCGCAATTGCGATGCCTGCTGCTGGCCAGCGACTTCGCACTCGATACCCTGTATCGGCAGCCGGAGTTGTTGGCAGCGCTTGACGCTCCGGCGGCGCTGCCGCCCGAGCTGCCGGTTGACGCCGAGGCGGATTGGCCGCGGCGCCTGCGCCGTTGGCGCACCGCCGAATCGACGCGCCTGATCTGGCGCGATGTACTCGGCCGCGACGGTGTCGAACAGACCCTGGCCGGTAGCAGCTGGATTGCCGAGCAGGCTTTGCAGACGGCGGTGAATGCGGTCGAAGCGCTGCTGGCGAGCCGTCATGGCCGCGTGCCCGATGGCGCCGGCGGCGCGCAGTCGCTGGTGGTGTTCGGCCTCGGCAAGCTCGGTGGCGGCGAACTCAATTTCTCGTCCGACGTCGACCTGGTCTACGCCTATGCCCACGGCGGGCACAGTGATGGCGCGCGCGTGCTCGATGCCGAGAGCTGGTTCGTGCGAGCCGGACAGCGGCTGGGACAGCTGCTGGGCGATGTCACCGCCGATGGTTTCTGCCATCGCGTCGATCTGCGCTTGCGCCCGTTTGGCAGCGCCGGTCGCCTGGCCTTGAGCTTCGCGGCGATGGAGCAGTACTTCCAGCGCGAAGGTCGCGACTGGGAGCGCTACGCCTGGATCAAGGCGCGCCCGGTCGCCGGCGACATCGCCGCGGGCGAACAGCTGCTGTCGATACTGCGGCCCTTCGTCTATCGCCGTTACCTCGACTACACCGCGCTCGACGGATTGCGTGAGATGAAGGCGCTGATCGCCGCCGAGGTGCAAAAGCGCGAACTCGCCGATCATCTCAAGCTCGGGCCCGGCGGCATCCGCGAGGTGGAGTTCCTGGTGCAGGCGTTGCAGCTGATCCGCGGCGGTCGCGAGCCGGCGTTGCGGCAGCGCGCGCTGCTGCCGGCGCTGCAGGCATTGGCTGAGGCTGGGCATCTGCCCGAGGCCACCGCGCAGCGGTTGGCGATCGCCTACCGTTTCTTGCGCCGGATCGAGAACCGTGTGCAGATGCTCGCCGACCAGCAGGTGCACGAACTGCCCGGCGATGCCGAGACCCTGCTGCGCATCGCCTGGGGTCTCGGGCATGACGATGCCGCCGCGCTGCGCGCCGCACTCGATGCCGAGCGTGCAGTGGTGTCGGAAGAATTCGATCGCCTGCTCGAGGCCCGTCGCCAGCGCCAGGCGCCGAACGCGCTTAGCCAGTACTGGCGCGCCCTGCCCGATGGCGGCGAGCAGGCGGTGTTGCGCGATGCCGGTTTCGCCGACGCCGAAAGCGCCGACGCGACGTTGCGTGACTTCGCCCAGGGCCCGGGCGTGCGTACGCTGTCGGCGCGAGGTCGCCGCCGTCTCGATCACGTGCTACCGCTGTTGCTCGCGGCCGCGGCGCAGAGCAGCGCGCCGGCGATGGCGCTCAAGCGCGGGCTGGCGCTGCTGCAGGCGGTACTGCGCCGTACCAGCTACCTTGCTCTACTCGAAGAGCAGCCGGCGGCGCTGG
>DASUOA010000237.1:0-13401 GCA_036276895.1 Arenimonas sp.
TGTGCCGTGTCATCACATTTCCAAGGAGTTCCACCATGCGTCTGACCACCCTGGCCGCCGCCCTCGCGGTCGCACTTACCGGCCTCAGCCCCGACCTCGCCGTCGCCGCGGAAGCCTCGTCCCAGGACATCGCCGAGCTCAAGGCGCAGGTCCAGGCCCTGCTGGCGCGTGTCCAGGAGCTGGAGCAGCGCGATGAGGCCCAGGCCGACATCAATATCGACACCTCGACCCAGATCAAGGATCTGGTCAACACCATGCCGAAGGTGGAAACCAAGGGTGGCATCAAGATCACCACGCCGGACAAGAAGTTCAGCGCGGCGGTCGGTGGCCGCATCCACTTCGACGGCTACGCCTTCGATCGTGACGTCGCTGCGACCACCGGCACCACCGAGTTCCGCCGCGCCCGCCTGACCCTGTCCGGCACCGCGCTCGGCTGGGAATACAAGATGGAGCAGGACTTCGCCGCCGGCACCAACCTCGATGGCCTGCGCGACCTGTACATCGCCAAGGCCTTCGGCCTGAACAAGCTGACCATCGGTCACTTCAAGCCCTACCGCTCGATGGAAGAGCTGACCAGCTCGAACGAGATCCTGATGATGGAGCGTCCGTTCGCTTCTGCAACCGGACTGTTCGGAGGCCGCCAGTTCCAGCAGGGCGTTGGCCTGATGCGCACCGACAATCTGAAGTACACCGCAGGCTTCAGCGTCTTCAACCTGCGCGGCGCCTCCGGCAGCCGCAATGAAGGTATGGGCTTCGCCGGTCGCGCCACCTGGGCGCCGATCGCCACCGGTACGCAGACCTTGCACTTCGGTGGCTGGATCAGCCACGAGAATGCCAACCAGGGTTCTGCCAACCTGGGTGTCAGCGCCAACTACGCCGGACGTCGTGGCCCGTCGCAGTCGATCGCCAGCACCACCGGTGCCAGCGGCGACTCCGTCACCGCCTATGGTCTGGAGTTCGCCGGCCGCCACAATGGCTTCTTCGTGCAGGGTGAGTACGCCAACGCCACCTTCGAGCAGCCGCTGGGTCCCGACCAGGACGTCGAGACCTTCTACGTGCAGGGCAGTGTGATGCTTAACGGCGGCATGAAGGTGTACAAGCCGGGCAATGGCGTATTCGGCTCGCCGGTCGTCGCTGAGAAGGGCCTGTGGGAACTTACCGGTCGCTACGACTACATCGAGAACCAGGACATCGCCAGCCGCGAAGCCAGCTACTTCACGCTCGGCCTGAACTACTATCTCAACAGCAACATGCGGGTGATGTTCAACTACACCCAGGGCGACAACGAGGTCACCGGCGACGAGACCGGGCAGTACGCGATCCGCACCCAATTCGCGTTCTGATCCACGCTTCAGGTGTTGCCAGCACGCCCCCGGTCGCAAGGCCGGGGGCGTGTTCGTCTACGGCAGGGTCTTGTCCTTGTAACGGCAGAGATCACGGATCACGCACTGCGGGCAATCGGGCTTGCGAGCCTTGCAAACGTAGCGGCCATGCAGGATCAGCCAGTGGTGCGCGTCCTGCAGGTAGTCGCGCGGCACCGCTTTCATCAGCTTGTCCTCGACTGCGCGCACCGTCTTTCCCGGCGCAAGGCCCGTGCGGTTGGCGACGCGGAAGATATGCGTGTCCACCGCCATGGTCGGTTGCCCGAAGGCGGTGTTGAGGACCACGTTGGCGGTCTTGCGGCCGACGCCGGGCAGGGCTTCTAGGGCTTCGCGCTCCGCGGGTACTTCGCCTCCGTGCTTCTCCAGCAATTGCCGGCAGGTGGCGATCACATTCGCCGCTTTGGCGTTGAACAGGCCGATGGTATTGATATAGCGCTTGAGCCCTTCCTCGCCGAGGTCGAGGATCGCCTGTGGCGTGTTGGCGACTGCGTACAGCTTGCGCGTGGCCTTGTTGACGCCGACATCGGTGGCCTGCGCCGACAGGATCACCGCGACCAGCAGCTCGAACGGCGTGCGGTACTCGAGCTCGGTGGTCGGCTTGGGATTGAGTTCGGCCAGGCGCGCGAACAGTTCACGGCGATCGGCGGGCTTCATGTTTCCGCTCCGCGACGCAAGCGCCAGCCTTGGCGCAGTGCGATCAAGACGGCCAGTATCAGGAAGGCGCCGGTCGGCAAGGCCGCGATCAGCAGCCCGCGGTAATTCGGCAGCGGCGTCCACTCCAGCCACGGCAGATGCAGCAGGTGGCCGGCTCCCGCGAACAGCGTGCCCGCACCGAGCAGCTCGCGTAGCAGGCCGATGGCGAGGATCACGCCGAGAAAGCCCAGACCGATGGCGAAGCCGTCGAGCGCGGCGCGGGCCGGATCCTGCCGCGAGGCGAAGGCTTCGGCGCGTCCCATCAGCGCGCAATTGGTGACGATCAGCGGAATGAACAGGCCGAGCACCGCGTGCAATGCCGGCAACCAGGCGCGCAGGCTGAGCTCGATCGCGGTGACGACGGCGGCGATGATCATCACGAAGGCGGGGATGCGCACGTCACGGCGGGTCAGCCGACGTACGCTCGCGACCGCAGCGCTGGTGGCCACCAGCGCCAGCAGCGTGGCAAGGCCAAGGCCCAGCGCATTGACCGCATTGGTGCTGACGGCGAGCAGCGGGCAAAGCCCGAGCAACTGAACCAGGCCGACATTGCCACTGGCCAGGCCATACTCGAGGATGCTGCGGGGCGAGGGCGCGTCCATCAGCGCACAGTGTCGGCAGGGGCGTCGTCGAAGCGCAAGCGCGCGCCCGCATCGGCGGCATGCAATGCGCTGCCGTGGAGCTGCACGAAGGCCAGCGCCCGGCGGACCGCGCCGAGCAAGGCCTGCGAACTGATGGTGGCGCCGGTCAGGGCGTCGATGCGGCCGTCGTCGCCGCGCAGGCGCCAAGCGGGATGCGGTGGTGCATCGAGTGCATTGCCGAGGAACTGCGATTGCCAGTCCGGGCGCGCGATCGCATCGCCGAGACCCGGTGTTTCGCCATGCGCGAGGATGCGCAGACCGAGCAGTCGACCGTTGCTGCCGATCGCAAGCAGGAGGCGGATGTCGCCGTTGTAGCCGTCGTTGGCGATCGCTTCGAGCACCAGTGCCTGCGGCTGATCGTCACGTCGCCCACGGTACAATGGGTGTGTCCCGGCACCGAGCCAATGTGTTGCCTCGACTTCGATGCGGCTGGCCAGCAGGTCGTTGTCGTGGCGGTCGGCCGGCAGCACCTCGGTCAAAGCCTGCCATTGCAGTCGCTGCTCGCCGTCGGCGATGCGTTCGCGACTGAGCACGTGGACGCCGGCCAGCAAGGCACTGGCGAGCAGGGCGGCAAGGCCAAGCAGGGCGCCGGCCTGCAGCGCCGAACGCAGGCCGGCTGTCATCGCTTCGCCTCGCCGTAGATGCGCGGGCGGCTGTAACGATCGAGCCAAGGTGCCGCACAGTTCATCAGCAGGATCGCGAACGCGACGCCCTCGGGATAGCCACCCCAGCGACGGATCGCCAGCACCAGCGCGCCGACCCCGCAACCGAACAGCCAGCGCCCGCGGGCCGTGGTGCAGCCGCTGACCGGATCGGTGGCGATGAAGAAGGCACAAAGCATCAGGCCGCCGCTGAACAGGTGTTGCCAGGGCGACAGGTGCTGCGTCGGGTCGAGCCACCACAGCGGCAGGCTGATCACGATCACGCTGCCGATCACCGCCGCCGGTGTCTGCCAGGGCACGGCGCGCCGTGCGATCAAGGCGATGCCGCCCAGCGCGTAGGCGGCGGCAATCCATTCCCAACCACGCCCGCCGAGCAAGCCCCAAGCGGGATCGGCAACGATGGCGTCGAGCTCGGCGCCGCTGCGGTCGAGCTGGCGCAACACGTCCAGCGGGGTCGCGCCGGATATCGCGTCCCACTGCCACGGCGACGGCAGCTCGCCGCCGAGAATGGCCAGCAGGCTGTCACGCCATCCCGGCAATGCCAGGCTGCTGGACTGCATCTGCAGCCATTGCGTGTACTCCAGCGGAAAGCACAGCAGCACCACCGCGACGCCGACCATGGCCGGGTTGAACGGGTTGTGCCCGAGTCCGCCATACAAATGCTTGCCGACCACGATCGCCGCGACCATGCCGACGGCGGCCAGCCACCACGGCGCCAACGGCGGCAGCGACAGCGCGAACAGCGCCGCCGTCAGCGGTGCCGACAGGTCGGTGAGGAACGGTTGCAGCGGTCGCCCGCGTAGTTGCAGCATCGCGGCTTCCAGCAGCAACGCGAACAGCACCGCCAGCAGGATCTGCAAGATCACGCCCGGGCCGAAGCACCACGCCTGCACCAGCGCACCGGGCAGCAGGCAGGCCAGCACCAGTGCCATCAGCCGCGTGACCGAGCGCCGCGGCGGCAGGTGTGGTGCGACACCGGTGTCGAACTGACGCATCAGTCCTGCGCCTCGTCCGCGGCCTTGCGCTTGGCACGCGCGCGGGCCAATGCCGCCGCCACCGCATCGGCGCTGGTGGCTTGCGTCTTGCGCGTCGCCAGACGTTCGGCTTGTTCCTGCTCGTCGCGAACCAGACGTTGCTGGCGTGCGAGATGGCGTTGGCGCGCGGCATCGGCGGCAACGCGCTCGTCGGTGTGCTGCCGCGCAGCCTGTTTGCCAAAGCGGAAATGCGCGGTGAGCGGAATCGCGCTGGGGCAGGCCAGGTCGCAGGCGCCGCATTCGATGCAGGCGTCCAGCCCGAATTCGCTGGCGAGTTGCCAGTGCTCGCCGCGCACCTGTGGCAACAGCAGCTGCGGCAGCAGCCGTGCCGGGCACACCGCGGCGCAATCACCGCAGCGGATGCAGGGCAGCTCGGCCGCGGCATCACGCAGTTCGTCGGCGGCCAGCACCAGCACGCAGTTGCTGGTCTTGCTGATGGCGAAACCGTCATGCGGCAGAGCGCGGCCCATCAGCGGGCCTCCGAGCATCAGTCGTGCCGCATCCGCGGTGTAGCCACCGGCAGCGACGATCAGGTCCGCGATCGACGTGCCCATCGCAACCTCGTAATTGCCGGGCCGCTGCACGCCGCGGCCGGCGACGGTGACGATGCGTCGCGTCAGCGGTTCGCCCTGGGCGATGGCCTGCCAGGCCGCAACCGCCGTACCGACGTTCTGCACGACGATACCGATATCACGTGGCAGCCCGCCGCGCGGCACTTCGTGGCCGGTGAGTGCCTGGATGAGTTGACGTTCGCCGCCTTGCGGGTAGCGATCCGGCAGTACGGCCAGTTCGATCGCTTCTCCGCCGGAGCCAGCCAACGCTTCGCGGCAGGCGCGGATCGCCTTGGTCATGCCGGCTTCCAGCGCGAGCACGATGCGACCGGCACCGACGCAGTGCGCCAGGGCGCGCCCGCCGTGGATCACCTCGAGCGCGCGCTCGGCCAGCAAGGCCTCATCGCAGGCGATGTAGGGCTCGCATTCGGCGCCGTTGAGGATCAGCGTGTGTCGCGGCGCAGCCAGTTTCCCGGCGGTGGGGAAGCCGGCGCCGCCGAGCCCGACGACGCCGGCGTCGTGCAGGCGCTGACGCAGCTGTGCCGGTGATGCTGACTTCCAATCGAGCGGCGGTAGCGTGTTCACGTCGTCGTCGATAGTTCTGCTGTCGACGGCGATCACAATCGCCAGCGTTGACGGCTCGTCGTCATCGGCACGCGGCGCTGCGACGATCTCGCGCACGAGGCCCGATGCCGGGCTGTGCACCGGCACCGAGTGGTCACCGTCGGCGATTGCGATGCATTGGCCACGATGCACACGCTCGCCTGTGCGTACGCAAGGTGACGCGGCGGCGCCGGCGTGTTGGCGCAAGAGAAGGTGCAATTCGGCGGGAAGAGGGCAGGGCAGGATCGGCTGCGCCAGCGACGCGGCCTTGTTGCCCGGCAGGTGAAGTCCGCCGAAGAAACGGTGTCGCGTCATCGAACGGCCGGCGAGCACCGAACCTGCGCTGCGTTCAGTGGCCGACGAAGGCCGGCTTGCGCCGCTCGAGGAAAGCGCTGGTGCCTTCCTTCATGTCGGTGCTGGAGAACGTCAGGCCGAAGATCTGCGACTCGTAGTCGAGCCCTGCCTCCAGCGGCATCTCGTTGCCGAGCACCACCGCGTCGAGGATCGCGCGCAAGGCCACCGGCGATGCCGAAGCGAGCTGCTCGGCGAGCTTGAAGGTCTCGTCCTGCAGCTGCTCGGGTGCGACCACGCGCGTCAACAGTCCCAATTCGACGGCACGCGTCGCGCTGATCGGCGTGCCGGTCAGGCACAGGTCCAGCGCCGCGGCGCGACCGGCCAGCCGCGACAGCCGCTGGGTGGCGCCAAAGCCGGGCAGCAGCGCGAGGTTGATCTCCGGCTGGCCGATCTTCGCGGTCTCGGCGGCGACGCGCAGGTGGCAGCACATCGCCAGCTCGAAGCCGCCGCCCAGCGCGAAGCCGTTGATCATCGCGATCACCGGCTTGCCCAGGGTCTCGATGCGGCGCATCAGGCGTTGACCGTGCAGCGAGAACTCGCGGCCCTGCAGCGGGCTCAGGCTGTTCATCTCGGCAATGTCGGCGCCGGCGACAAAGGCCTTGCTGCCGGCACCGGTCAGCACCACGACGCGCACCGCGTCGGATTCAGCCGCCGCGGCGAAAGCGGTGTGCAACTCGGTGAGGGTGTCGCGGTTGAGGGCGTTGAGCTTGTCGGGGCGGTTCAGGGTGATCAGGCGGACAGCGCCGCGGTCTTCGACCAGCAGGTTCTGGAAGGACATGAAAACTCCGGAAATGACGGGAACTTGTGGGCCTGCCACGGGTCGCAGCAGGGCCGCAACAGCGTCAGTGGCGGTTAAGCCCGGGCGCCGCTATCCTAGCGCGTCCCCAAGGGGCGGCACACCGCCCCTTTTTGTTGAGATTGCTTCACACCCGGAGGTTTTGAATGAAGTTGCGTCCGCTGGCTGCCGCCCTGGTGGCCATTGCCCTGAGCACCGGCACCGCCGTTGCCCAGAACGCCCCCGCCCAGCAGGCGCCGGCGATTCCGGCTGCCGACAAGCCGGCCCTGAGCTATGCCATTGGTTACGACCTCGGCAGCGATCTGGCCAATCGCCAGGTCGACGTCGACATCAACGCCGTAATCCGCGCCATCCAGGACGGTTACGCTAAGAAGAATCCGTCGGTTGACCCGCAGGTCATGGGTCAGCAGCTGCAGGCTCTGCAGATGCGCATGGCCGAGCAGGCTCGCTCCGAGTTCGAGCGCGTGGCGCGCGAGAACAAGGCCAAGTCCGATGACTTCCTGGCCAAGAACCGCGCCAAGCCGGGCGTCACCACCCTGCCCAGCGGCGTGCAGTACCGCGTGATCGAGCCGGGCAATGGCGCCAAGCCGACCGACGCTTCGCAGGTCGAGATGCACTACCGCGGCTCGGTCTCGACCGGCCAGGAGTTCGCCAACACCTATGCGTCGGCCAACCCGACCCCGGCCAACTTCAAGCTCGGCGAGTTCCCGATCGTCGGCCTGCGCGAAGTGCTGGCGACCATGCCGGCCGGATCGCGCTGGGAAATCTTCCTGCCGCCGGAAAAGGGCTTCGGCAACGACCCGCGCTCGCCGGTCGGTCCGGGCCAGGCGCTGGTGTTCGACATCCGCCTCGTCAGCGTCAAGTAAGTCTCAAGGCCCCGCGCTGGTTTCCGGCGCGGGGCCTTTTCATCTGTACGTCCCATGTCGGCTCCGCGGCCCATCCTCAGTCCCTGTATCGGCATCTGCGCGCTGGATGACCGCGGCCTGTGCGAGGGCTGTCTGCGCACCGGCAACGAGATCGCACGCTGGTCGCAGATGAGCGATGGTGAGCGTAGCCATGTGATGGACGTGGTCTTGCCGCAGCGCGAGGCCTGCCGCGGGTGAGCGGCGGCAGCGATCCGCTGTCCGGCCTGGACAAGGCCCTGCATCCGCTGCACACGCCGCCAAGCGGCCTCGCCTGGAACCATGCCGATCTGATCGATCTCCTGCCTGAAGGCGGCGCCCAGCTGCGCCCCGCGGCAGTGCTGCTGGCGATGATCGAGCGCGGCAACGGCCTGCAAGTGCTGTTTACTCGTCGCACCGAAGCGATGCGCCATCATGCTGGCCAGATCAGTTTTCCTGGCGGACGCATCGAGCAGGTCGACCTCGACCCCGTGGCCGCCGCGCTGCGTGAAGCCCGCGAAGAAGTCGGGCTTGAGCGTGATCTCGCCTTGCCACTGGGTTACATCGATCCCTTCGTCACCATCACCGGCTTCCACGTTTTTCCCGTGGTGGCAAAGGTGCATCCGGCGTTCGAAGCGCGGATCGATCCAAGTGAAGTTGCCGAGGCCTTCGAGGTACCGCTGGAGTTCCTGCTCGACGCCGGCAACGTGCGGCACGTCGAGGTCGAGTACCAGGGGCGGACGCGCCGCCTTCTCGAATTCCACTACGGAGGCCATCGCATCTGGGGCGCCACCGCTGCGATGCTGGTCAACTTCCGACAACGCCTGGAGGCGGTGCGATGAACTGGACCACCCTGGTCGATGCGGACGCTCTGCACGCCGCGCTCGGCTCGCCGACGTTGAGGCTGGTCGATTGCCGGCATCAACTGGCCGATCCCGAGGCCGGTCTGCGCGCCGGGCGTGAGGCGCATCTGCCGGGTGCCGGGCATGCGCATCTCGATCGCGAGCTCTCCGACCTTTCCAAACCGAAGTCGCAGGGCCGGCATCCCTTGCCGGATGCGGCGGCGTTCTGCGCCACATTGGCGCGGCTCGGCATCACGCCCGAGTCGCAAGTGGTGGCCTACGATGCCGGCGATGGGGCGATGGCGGCGGCACGGTTCTGGTGGCTGTTGCGCTTGCTCGGACATCGCTGCGTGGCGGTGCTCGACGGCGGCATCGCGGCCTGGCAGGCGGCGGGCTATCCGGTGCGGAGCGATGCGCCGTCGATCGCGCCGGGAAGCTATCACGGCGAATTCTCCACCGCGGCGCAGGTTGACCTTGCCGCCGTGCAGACGCGACTGGGGCAGGCGCCGGGCTGGCTGCTCGATGCGCGGCCGCCGGAACGCTTCCGCGGCGAGGTCGAGCCGCTCGATCCGGTAGCCGGGCACATTCCCGGTGCGCGCAACCGCCCGGTGGCGGCAAACCTGCGCGACGGACGCTTCAAGCCGGCCGATGAGTTGCGTGCGGAACTGCAGGCGCAGATCGGCGGTTATCGTCCCGAAGACGTGGTGCTGTCCTGTGGCTCCGGCGTCACCGCCTGCCACAACCTACTGGCGATGGAGCACGCCGGCCTGCCTGGCGCACGCGTGTTCCCGGCTTCGTGGAGTGGCTGGGTCAGCGACGCGTCGCGCCCGATCGCCACCGGCGCGTAGGGGCTACTTTTTCAGTTTGGCGACCAGCGCATGCAGCGCGGTCTGGGTGTCGGTCGAATTCCAGCCGTCGAGGAAGGTCTGCATTTGTGCGTCATCGAAGCCACGCAGCGCGGTCACCAGATCGCGCCGCGCGAGCTGTCGCGTCGCCAGCATCGGCCCTTGCGGCAGCGCTGCCAGTTCGCCGAGCCAGGTCATCGCGCGCGGCAGGCAGTCGTCGATCTCGACCAGGTCATCAACCAGCCCGATTCGTGCTGCGGTCTCGGCATCGATCATCGCGCCCGCGACCATCAGCCGCTCGGCGCGATGCGGGCCGAGCACGCGGCGCATCATGTACTGGATCGCCTCCGGCACCACCAGCCCGACCTGGGTTTCGTTGAGGCCGATGCGGAAGGGTTTGGCCGGGTCGGGGCTGCGCGCCATGATCCGGTAGTCGCAGGCCAGGGCGAGCACGCAGCCGCCGGCCGGGCTGTGGCCGGCGAGCGCGGCAACCACCGGCACCGGCGCTTCCGCCAGTGCGCGGGTGGCGGCGAAGAAGGCCGACCAGCAGTCGCGTAGTCCTTCGCGGTCGCAGGACAGCAGGTAGGGCACGTCGAGGCCGCCGGAAAACACGTTGGGGCCGCCCGAGAGGATGAGGCCGCGCGCGCCCTGTTGCGGCGCGGCTTCGACCACGGCGCGCAGCTGCGTCAGCAAGTCCAGGTTGAGGGCATTGACCGGCGGGCGGGCGAGGCGGATCTCGTGCAGGTCGCCGTGGTGGTGGACTTCGATCATGGTCGGTACCAAAGGGATCAGGGCAGGGTGACGTCAGCTGGCCAACGATAGCGCACGGTGTAGCTCAGCGTGGTTTCGCCGCCGGCCGGGACCGGCAGGTCGAAGCCGGCGCTTTGCGCGTCGAGCTTGTTGTGCGCGTGGCTGCTGGCAACGATCTCCCAGTCGTTCCAGCGGCCCATGCGTTCCAGGACGCGCACGGTGGCCGCTTCCTTCTTGGCATTGCGCACGACGACGCGGATGCGTTCTTCCATCTGCCGACCGCTGCGATCGAGACGGAAGTCCTCGCGAGTGCGCTCGGCCGAGAGGTCGAAGGCCTGTCCGACTACCACGTCGATCTCGCGGTTGGCGGCGGTGTGGCCGATGCCGGCTTCGCCCAGCAATTCGCCGTCATCGAACACGCGAAGGCGTCCGGCTGGCAGCGGCAGCCCGAGGCCATCGGCCTTGCGGTTCTGGAACAACAGTCGCGCCTGCACCGGTTGCTCGCCTTCGCCGCTGCCGAAGTTGCGGTCGATGATCGGGCGCGGCGGCTGCCAGCCACCGTCACGACTGCCGGTCTCATAACGGCGCTCGCAGGCGACGTTGTTTGCTGCATCAAGCAGCGGCAAACGCTGGATGCTGCCCTGCGGCAGGTGCGCGCTGCCGGGTAGACGGTAGGCGTGGTACTCACCCGAGACCTCCGGCGAAGGTGCACCATCGGCCATCACCATCTTCGCGCGCGGTGCGGCCATCGCCACCATTTCCGGACCAGCGCTGGTGACGCGATTGGGTTGTCCCGCCACCAGCGTCAGCGAAACGCTGTCGAAATCGGCGCCGGAGCGGTTGACCAGCATCGCGGCGCCTTCGAGTCGCATCGTGCAGCCCTTGCTCGCCTGCTTGAGATCGGCCTGGTACTCGGCGCGCCAGGCGAGGCCCGCGGTGCTGTAGTGCAGGTCGAAGGTCTGTCGGCCGCGTCCGGACAGCGTCCAGTTCAGCGTCGGCGCGGCAACCAGCCCTTCCGGCATCGTCGCCAGCTCGAAGCTGTCGTAATGCGCCAGCCGCTTGAGACGGCCATCATCCATGCGCAGGGTGAGGCCGTCGCCGGCGGCGAGCAGCACGCCTTCGTGCCGCAGGACGGTGGTGCCGGCGCTCTGCTCGACGCTGACGCGACCGCCGATTGCCCGCTGCAGCAGTTCGTGCTCGCTTGCCAAAGCGAAGTCGAAGCGCTGGCCGAGGACCTGGGCCGCACCGCGCGGCCGCAGTTGCACGGAGCTGGCATCGAGAGCCGTGGGCAAAGCCGAGAGCGCGAACGGTGTGCGATCGCCGCCGAGTTCGATCTGCAGTGGCTGCTTTAACAATGCATAGCCCGGGCCTCCAGGCCCGGACTGGGATTGCGCGACGGCCTCGTAGTCGCCGCTGTAGACGGTGAGTTGCGGCGCGTCAGCCGCTTGCGCGGAGGTGAACACGCTGGCGGCAAGGGCGATCAGGGTGCGGGTCATGCGCGGCTCCATCGGCGGCGAGTGGCTATCATAGGCACATGAACGCGAAACGCTGGACGATGGGGTTGCTGCTCGGGCTGCTGGCTTCAGCCACTGTGCAGGCCGAAGAATGCCGACCGAAGATAGAAGCGGCCTGGGTGCGTGAAGCACCGCCCGGTGTGCCGAGTCTGGCCGGCTACCTGAGGATGAAAAACGTCTGCGACGCGATGGTGCAGGTGGTCGACGTCGAGAGCCTGGATTTCGGTCGGCCGATGATCCATCGCACTGAGCATGCCGGCGGTGTCAGCCGCATGCGCCCGGTGGGCGAGCTGGTGGTCAAGCCCGGCGAAACGCTGCGCTTCGAGCCCGGCAGCCTGCACCTGATGCTGATGCGGCCGAATCGCCGTTTCGTCGCGGGTGAGGTGGTGCGCTTCCGGCTGGTACTGGCCGATGGCCGGCGTCTGTACGTGGAGGCGCCGGTGCGGCGCGAAGCGCCCTAGTTGCAGGCGGCGAGGATGCCTGCGGGCAACGGCACCGTTTGCCCGGCCTTGTCGATCCACACCAGCACCGTGTTGCCGTCACCGTAGACCATGCCTTCATCCTTGCTCGACACGATGCGATGGCCGACGGTGAGGCTCTTGCCGCCGACGCGCTCGGCGAACAGCTCGACGCGCACCGTCTCGGGCCATTCGATCGGGCGGCGGTAGTTCATGGTGATGGCAGCGACGATCGGCAGCACCTCGGTCTGCGACCAGTCGCCAATCAGCTGCCGGAACCAGCGCACTCGCGCCTCCTCGATGTAGCCGAGGAACTGCTGGTTATTGACGTGATTGAAGGCGTCGAGATCGCGCCAGCGCACTTCCAGCTCGCAGGCGATCAACCGCTTGGCGCTCATGCGGACTTCCTCCGTTTCGGCGTCGCTGCTTCCTGCTGCAGATGCTTGGCGAGGAAGCGCCCGGTATGCGATTGCGGCATCGCGGCGAGGTCCTCCGGCGTGCCCTCGGCGATGATGCGGCCGCCGCGGTGACCGCCTTCCGGTCCGAGGTCGACGATCCAGTCGGCAGTCTTGATCACGTCGAGGTTGTGCTCGATGACCACCACCGTATTGCCTTCGTCGCGCAGGCGATGCAGCACGGCGAGCAGGTGCTCGATGTCGTGGAAGTGCAGGCCGGTGGTCGGCTCGTCGAGGATGTACAGGGTGCGGCCGGTGTCGCGACGCGACAGCTCCTTCGACAGCTTGACGCGTTGCGCCTCGCCGCCGGACAGCGTGGTCGCCGACTGGCCCAGCTTGATGTAGCTCAGGCCGACATCGATCAGGGTTTCCAGCTTGCGCGCGATCGACGGCACTGGCGCGAACAGCTCGAGCGCGTCTTCGACGGTCATCTCCAGCACGTCGTGGATGCTGTAACCCTTGTAGGTGATCTCCAGCGTCTCGCGGTTGTAGCGCTTGCCGTGGCAGACATCACAGGGCACATAGACGTCGGGCAGGAAGTGCATCTCGACCTTGATCAGGCCGTCACCCTGGCAGGCCTCGCAGCGGCCGCCGCGAACGTTGAAGGAAAAGCGGCCGGGTGAGTAGCCACGGGCGCGCGCCTCCGGAACCTGCGCGTACAGCTCGCGCAGCGGCGTGAACAATCCGGTGTAGGTCGCCGGATTGGAGCGCGGCGTGCGTCCGATCGGCGACTGGTCGATGTCGACCACTTTGTCGAACAGGTCGAGGTTGTCGATCGCGCCATGCGCGGCGACTGGCTGAGCGGCGCCATTGAGTTCGTTGGCGGCCAGCGGATACAGGGTGTCGTTGATCAGCGTCGACTTGCCCGAGCCCGAGACGCCGGTGATGCAGGTCAGCAGCCCGGCGGGGATGGTCAGGTCGACCGCCTGCAGGTTGTTGC
>DASUOA010000238.1:0-2326 GCA_036276895.1 Arenimonas sp.
AGTTGATGTACTGGTTGCCGCCGAGGCGCGAATAGCAATCGGGGAAGGCGACCACCACCGGGCCCATCGCGCCGGTCCCGATCAGGCGGTCCAGCCGCTCCGGCACATTCTCGGTGAAGGCCTTCCAGTTGGTGTGGCCGAGGCCCGATCCGGTGAAGCCGACCACATCCACCAGCAGCGGCAGGTGCGCCCCGTCCTGGTAGCCGTGCGGCGTATAGACATGCAGCTCGCGCTCAACCGGATCGCCGAGCAGGTTGCCTTCCAGCACCTTGCTGGTGTGGGTCAGGCGATGCACTTGGCCGCGCGGAACGGTTCGGTTTCTTCTCATGGGGACTCCCTTCGACTGGCCCCGATGGTGGCCGAGGTCGGCGCGAAACACCAGAGCCAGGGAACCGGCGGCGACCCATGACTCTTGCATGTCACAATGTTTCCGATAGAACGGCAATGCATGACCGACACCCCCATTCCCCACAACTGGACACTGCGCCGCGCCCTCGGCTGGTCGGTCGTCCCGTTGATCGGCTTCGCGCTTGCCTTCTGGCTGCGCTATGGCGTGATCCAGCCGAAAGCGATCGGCCAGCTGTGCGGGCAGGCGGCCGCGCCGGGCTGGTGCCGCCCGCGGGACTGGCTGCTCCTGGGGCAACATTACGAGGTCTGGGGTTGGATTGCGCTCGCCAGCGCCGCGATTGCGCTGATCGTCCCGCTGCCGCCGGCATTGCTGCGCGTCGTGCTGGGGATAGCACTGCTGTTCAGCGCCCTCGCGCTGGTGCTCTACAACACGACGCTCGGTGCCGTCGCCCTGGTGGTCACGCTGCTGGCGCTTCTCAGGAAGCGATAGCCGTTACCGCTGGCGGCGCCAGCGGCTGACCACTTCGGTCAGGAACTCGGCCGGGATGTTGTCCTGGTCCCACGAATCGCTGAACCGCGCCGTGTTGCTGTGCGGACGGCAATCGTCCGGCAGCGGGTCGAACATGATGCGCAGCGGCACCGGCACGCCTTCGCCGATCGCGATCGCCTCGGCGGCGCGCAGGGCCGGCAGCTCCTCCAGCATGCCGCTGCCGGATTCAGGCATGGCGGCCGCCAGATACTCGCGGTCCTTGTTGTTGGTGATGCGCATCGCGAAGATCGTGTTGCACTGGGACAGGATGTTGGCCGCGAGCTCGGACGGACGCTGTGTCACCAGGCCGAGCGAGACGCCGTATTTACGGCCTTCGAGCGCGATGCGCGCGATGGCGCGCTTGGTCGGCTCGAAGCCCAGCTTCTCGTTGCTCGGCGCGTAGCGGTGCGCCTCTTCGCACACCAGCAGGATCGGAACCGCGCGGTCGCTCCACAGCGCGAAGTCGAAGGTGAGGCGGCACAGCATCGACACCACGACGTTCAGGATTTCGGTCGGAACGCCCGAGGTATCGAAGATGGTGACCGGCTTGCCGTCCACCGGCACGCGGAAGATGCGCGACAGCAGGCGCGTCATCTCGTCCCGCACCATCAGGCCCGGGAACATGAAGGCATAGCGCCGGTCGGCCTGCAGCGCGTTGAAGCGGTCCTTGACGCGCATGTACGGGGCCAGCTCCAGCGGCCGTTCGTACTTGCCCATCAGGTCGTCGATGATGCGCGTCACGTCGGACAGGCGGTACGGCACCGGCGTGTCGACCGTGATCGCGAAATCCGGCGTGCCGCTGTTCAGCTTCTTCTTCGCCTCGACGATGACGTGGTTGAGGATCGCCGCCTCGATTTCCGGCATGCGGCTGGATTCGCCGATGATGAGCTCCTTCATCTCGTCGAAGTTCAGCAGCCAATAGGGCAGCTCGAGATTGGCGGGGCTGATCACGTCGGCCAGCTCTCCGAACGCCGCGCCATACTCGTTGTGCGGATCGAGGATGAGGACGTGGCCGTGCTGGTGCTTGGTCAGGATTCCGCGCACGATCGCGGCGAGGGCGCAGGACTTGCCCGAGCCGGTGGTGCCGAGCACGGCGAAGTGCTTGCCGAGCAGGTCGTCGGTGAAGATGTTGGCGGGCAGCGATGGGTCCTGGTGCACGCAGCCGACGCGCACGCCTTCGCGGTCGGTGCGGGTGAAGATCTTGCGCAGATCGTCGCTGCCGGCGGCCGACACGCGGTCGCCCAAACGCGGAAATTCGGAGACGCCGCGGCGGAACCGGGCATTGGCGTCGTTTTCGAGGATCTCGCCGATCAGGTCGAGGTCCATGATCTGGTTCGGCGGGCCGATGATGGCCTGCTCGGCGGCCGGGGTGCGCAGCCCGATGATGATGCCGAACACGCGGGCTTCGCCGACATCGACGCGCACCACCTGGCCGATCTGCGGCGGCAC
>DASUOA010000239.1:0-3082 GCA_036276895.1 Arenimonas sp.
CGTGGAAAATGCGGCCGCGATCCGCCGCCAACCCTTGTCCGAAGCCGCCGTTGCACTCATGCGTAGTCCACCGCGAACGGCGCATGATCGGAAAAACGCGGCTCACGGGCGATGGCGCACTCGCGCAAGCCTGCCGCCAACGCCTTTGTGACCAGCTGGTAGTCGATGCGCCAGCCGACGTCCTTGGCGCGGGCGGCACCGCGCTGGCTCCACCAGGTGTAGTCCTGTCCCTCAGGACGCAGCTGGCGATAGGCGTCGACCCAGCCGGCGGCGCACAGGCCGTTGAGCCAGTCACGCTCTTCCGGCAGGCAGCCGGAGTTCTTCTGGTTCGAGCTCCAGTTTCTGATGTCGAGGCGCGAGCGGACGATGTTCCAGTCGCCGCACAGGACATAGTCGCGACCGGAAGCGAGCCAGCTGTCGAGGATCGGCCGCAGCCACTGCATCACCTCGAACTTGAAGCCCTGCCGCTCGTCGCCCGACGAACCGGACGGGATGTAGAACGACACCACCGACAGATTGCCGAAGCGCGCCTCGATGTAACGGCCCTCGTCGTCGAACGGCGCCCAGCCGATATTCGTTCGTACGTCGTCAGGCTCGCGCCGGCTGTAGATGCCGACACCGCTGTAGCCCTTTTTCTGCGCATCCTTGAACCAGCAGCGGTAACCATCGGGACGCAGCGCCGCGTCACCGAGCTGATGCTCCTGCGCCTTGGTTTCCTGCACGCACAGCACATCCGCGTCCTGTTGCACGAACCAGTCGAAAAAGCCCTTGCTGGTGGCCGAGCGCAGGCCATTGGCATTGAAACTGATGATGCGCACGCGATCAGACCGGTAAGCGACGGAGCGGCAAGCGTACCCGAAGCGCCTGCGGGACGCCGGGCCTCGCAGGGCATGGTTCAGGGCCCGTATCATTCGCTCGTTGCCACCACTGCGAGTCCGCGATGCACGATTTCCGCCGCCGCTTTCTCGAGCTCGCCATCGAACGCGAGGTATTGCGCTTTGGCGAGTTCACCCTGAAGTCCGGACGCGTCAGCCCTTACTTCTTCAACGCCGGACTGTTCGACAGCGGCGCCGCCTTGGCCGCGCTGGGCGAGTGCTACGCCGATGCGTTGCTGGATTCCGGTCTCGCGTTCGACATGCTGTTCGGGCCCGCCTACAAAGGCATTCCGCTGGCCACCGCAGTGGCGGTGGCACTGGCCGCGCGCGGTCGCGACCTGCCGGTCGCGTTCAATCGCAAGGAAGCCAAGCAGCACGGCGAGGGCGGCAACTTGATCGGCGCCAAGGTGCAGGGCCGGGTGCTGATCATCGATGACGTGATCACTGCTGGCACCGCCATCCGCGAGGCGCTGGCGCTGATCCGCGCCGCCGGCGGCGAGCCCTGCGGCGTGCTAATTGCGCTCGATCGCCAGGAGCGCGGCCAAACCGGCGAGCGCTCGGCAGCCGAGGAAGTATCGGCGCAGTTCGGACTGCCGGTGCTAGCGATCGCCGGGCTCGGCGACCTGCTCGCCAATGCCGATGCGCTGCCGGGCGTGGCTGTGCACAAGCCGGCGCTGGAAGCGTATCGTTCGCGCTATGGCAGCCGCGATGCCGGCGCCGCTGACGGAGACTCGCGATGAACCGGAAGACCCTGCTCGCCCTCGCCCTGATCACTGCGGTCGTCGCCGGTGCTGCCGATGCGCAGGACAAGGGCAAGAAGAAGCTCTACCGCTGGGTCGACGCCGACGGCAAGGTGCATTTCAGTGATGCGCTGCCGCCGGAAGCGGTCGACCAGGCGCGCAAGGAATTCAGTGCCACCAGCGGCATGAGCACCGGCGCCATTGATCGCGCGCTGACCGCCGAAGAGCGCGCCGCGCTCGCCGCGCAGGCCGCGAGCGCCGCCGAACAGGCCAAGATCGAAGAGGAGCGCAAGCGCCAGGAGCAGGCGATGCTGGCGTCCTACGAGACCGAGGACGACCTCAAGCGCGCTTTCGACACCCGCGTCGAGCTGCTCAAGCAAGCGATCGAAGCCGTCGAGGCCAGCATCGGCGGGCAGCGCGACAGCCTGCTGGCGCAGCTCGCGGATGCCGCCGCCACCGAGTTGGCCGGTCGACCGGTCGATGCCAAGCGCGCCCAGACCATCCGCGACCTGCGCGACGAACTGGTGCGCCACCAGGACCTGCTGATCCGCCGCGAAGTGGAAATGGGCGCGCTCGACCTCGAGTACAAACGCACGCTGGAGCGCTACCGCGAGCTGGGCGACGGCAGCGAGGAAGCCGCAGCCGCGGGCGGCTGAGCCGCCCGCGCCGTCAGAACGGCAGGGCCAGATCCGGCTTGACCGCGAGCAACTGCTCGCGGAACAGGCCCTGGATGCGCTGCAGCGCGACGCTGTCCTTGCCGTCGAAGCGCAGCACCAGCACCGGCGTGGTGTTGGAGGCGCGTACCAGACCCCAGCCATCCGGCCAGTCGGCACGCAGGCCGTCGATGGTGGCGATGCGCGCGCCCTCGAATTTGGCCTTGGCCACGAACTGCTCGACGAAGCGGTACTGCTCGCCTTCCTCGACCGCGATCTTCAGCTCCGGCGTCGAAACCGACTGCGGCAGCGCCGCGAACACCTCTTCCGGCGATTCGGCACGGGTCGAGAGGATTTCCAGCAATCGCGCCGCCGCGTACATGCCGTCGTCGAAGCCGTACCAGCGCTCGCGGAAGAAGAAGTGGCCGCTCATCTCGCCGGCGAGTTCGGCTTCAGTTTCGCGCATCTTGGCCTTGATCAGCGAATGCCCAGTCTTCCACATCAGCGGGCTGCCGCCATGGCGCAGGATGTGCGTGGCCAGATGGCCGCTGCACTTGACGTCGTAGATGATGCTGGCGCCGGGATTGCGCTCGAGCACATCGGCGGCGAACAGCATCAGCAGACGATCGGGATAGATCATCTCGCCGCTCTTGGTCACCACGCCCAGGCGATCGCCATCGCCGTCAAAGGCGAGGCCGATGTCGGCGTCGACGCGTTTGACGACATTGATCAGGTCCTGCAGGTTCGCGGGGTCGCTGGGATCGGGATGATGGTGCGGGAAGGTACCGTCGACTTCGCAGAACAGCGCTTCGAC
>DASUOA010000240.1:0-3030 GCA_036276895.1 Arenimonas sp.
TGGGGATTGCTGCCGCGGCTTCAGGCGGAACTGACATGAACGATGCACGATCCGCGGGCAGAGACGAGACGCCATGGTTTCGCGCCCGGCCACCGGCGTCAACGCGGTCGCGTCTTGACCCTGCCCCGTTCCAGCGCGACAGTGCCCCGAGGGCGGTGCGGGGCCGCATCCTACAGGCGATGTCGATGCTGCGACGTCTGGTCAACGTGCGTGAGTGGCGGATCGGCAGCCTGAGCGCGAAGTTTCTGCTGCTCACGGTGCCGGCCCTGCTGCTGAGCGCGGCACTGTTCGTGCTGGTGGTCTATGCCCAGCGCCATGCCGAGCTGCGCGCGCTGAACATTCGCCTCGCCCATGCCCAGGCCGAGCGCGATGCCGGCATCCTGCTGCAGCCGGTATGGAACCTCGACGTCAAGCTGATCAACGCCATCCTCAGCGGCGCCATCGAGAGCGAGCGGCTGTGCCGCATCGAAGCCGGCGGTGCCTACCTGCAGCCGCGCTGGCGCGAGCGCGATTGCGGTGTCGGCAGCGACGCCTATGAGATCGAGACGCCGCTGCGCATGCGCGAGGTGGAGCAGGGCAACGAGACGATTCTTGCCGGCGTGGTCAAGCATCGCTTCGCCATCGAGCCGCGGGTGGCCGAGGTGTTCGCCGACCTCGGATCGCTGCTGGGCATGCTGGCGTTGCTGCTGGTGGTGCTGATCCTGTGCGCGGTGCTGGCCTTCCGCTACATCGTGCGCCTGCCCTTGCGCCGGGTCGACGAATCGCTGCAGGCCTTCGCGCGCACCGGCGAACGGCAGCCGGTCGACTGGGACTCGCATGACGAACTCGGTGCCTTCATCCGCGCCTTCAACGCCAGCCAGCAGCGCAGCAACGAGATCGAAGCGGCGCTGGAAACCGCGCGCAGCCACGCCGAGCAGGCGCTGGTGACGGCCGAGGATGCGGCGCGGGTCAAGGGCGACTTCCTGGCCAACATGAGCCACGAGATCCGCACGCCGATGAACGCCATCCTCGGCTTTGCCGGTCTCGGCTTGCAGGCCGATCCGCCGGAACGGCTGCGCGACTACCTGCAGAAGATCGACAAGGCCGGCCAGCACCTGCTTGGCGTGATCAACGACGTGCTGGATTTCTCCAAGATCGAGGCTGGCAAGCTCGAGCTCGAAGCGGTGCCGTTCTCGCTGCGTGACATGCTCGACAACATCGCCGATGTCTGCGCTTTCAAGGCCGCTGAACAAGGCCTGGAGCTGGTGGTGGCGCCGGCGCCGGACGTGCCCGATGGCCTGGTCGGCGATCCGCTGCGGCTGGGCCAGGTGCTGCTCAACCTCGCCGGCAATGCGATCAAGTTCACCGATCGTGGCCAAGTGGTGCTGCGTGTCGATGCGCAGGCGATCGAGCCAGCGTCCGTCCGGCTGGAATTCAGCATCAGCGACACCGGCATCGGCATGAGCGAGGAGCAGCTGGCGCGGTTGTTCGAAGCCTTCACCCAGGCCGACAGCAGCATCACCAGGCAGTACGGCGGCACTGGTCTTGGCCTCGCGATTTCGCGCCGGCTGGTGCAGCAGATGGGCAGCGACATCGCCGTCGAGAGCGCGCCAGGGCACGGCAGCCGCTTCGCCTTCACGGTGGAGCTGTCGCGCGCCGAGCACGCCAGCCGGCTACCACCGCCACGTCCGGCCTTGAGCGGCTTGCGGGTGCTGCTGGTCGACGATGTCGAAAGCGCGCGCGAGGTGTTGCAGGCGCAGCTGCGCGCCTTCGGCATGAACGTGCGGGCGGAAGCGTCCGGCGAAGCGGCCCTGGCGGCGCTACGCGCACAACCGCCTGACCAGGCGTTCGACCTGGTGCTTCTGGATTGGCAGATGCCGGGTCTCGATGGCGTCGAAACGGCGCGTCGGATCCAGGCCGATGCGGCGCTGCCGAAGATGCCGGAGATCATCATGGTCACCGCCTTCGCCAAGGAGGCCGCGGTGCAGGCGGCAACCGGTGTAGAGATCAGCGACTTCCTGATCAAGCCGGTCAGCCCGTCGGCCCTGCTCGATTCCGTGGTCGATACGCTCGGCATCGAGTCGCTGCGTCGCAGCGTAGAGCAGGCGAGAGTGCCGGTGGCGACGCCGGCGGCCTTGCGCGGGGCCCGGGTGCTGCTGGTCGAGGACAACGTGATCAACCAGCAGGTCGCGCGTGAACTGCTGGAGCAGGCCGGCATCATCGTGCGCATCGCCGGCAATGGCATGGAAGCAGTGCGCGCAGTCGAGGCCGAGCCCTTCGATGTGGTGCTGATGGACCTGCAGATGCCGATCATGGACGGCTACGAAGCCACCCGCCGGATCCGCGCCATGCCTTTGCCGCAGCCGCTGCCGATCATCGCCATGACCGCGCATGCGATCAGCGGCTACCGCGACCAGTGCCTGGCTGCCGGCATGGATGATTACCTGACCAAACCGATCGATCCGGCGCGCCTGCTGGCGATGCTCGGGCAGTGGCTGCCGGCGCGGTCGCCGCAGCCCGCATCGACGTCCGCATCGGCGCCAGTGCCAGCACCTGCGCCGGCCGCGCCCGCCGCTGCTACGGCCGTGCCGGCGGCGGCCCTGCAGCCGCAGGTGCTGCAAGCGTTGTTGCCGGGCTTCGATGTCGCCGAAGCGGTCGAGCGCATGGCCGGCAACGCCGGCTTGTTCGTGCGTTTGTTGCGCGGTTTCGCGGCGGAGTATCGCGACTATCCGACGCAGTTGCGTGCCTTGCTGGATGCCGGCGATGTCGATGCGGCGGCGCGGATGGCGCACGCGCTCAAGGGCGTGTCGGGCAATCTTTCGGCGACGCAATTGTTTGAAGCCAGCAAGGCACTGGAACAGGTGTTGCGCAGCGGCGATGCCGAAGCGCAGGAGCGATTGCTGCAACGCTGGGAGCAGGAAGTGGCGGCGGTGGTGGCGGCCGCCGAGACTCTCGAAGCGATGGCGGTGGCGGCGGCCTGAGCGGGCCGGGGTGGCCGCGCAGCCGCAGCCCAAGCGGCCGCTGTCTGAGGTTCTATGTTTGAGCGCAAGC
>DASUOA010000241.1:0-4890 GCA_036276895.1 Arenimonas sp.
CCGCACCACCCCGATGAACAGGATCACAAATGGCACGCCGATGATCAGGATCGCCAGCCCCGCCGACATCGACAACCCGGTGACCACGGTCGTGAAGTAGAGGATGCCGGTGGCGAGGCTGAGCAGCATGTAGAACAACGCGCCCCAGGTGCGCGGATCGATCGCCACGCCGAAAAAGCTCCCGAGCAGCGAACGCGATGGCCGCGGCGGAGGCGCCCGCAGTGCGCGCGTCACCTGCGCCTCGGTGGTGCGGTAGATATCCGCCACTTCGGCCGGTGCGCCGTAGCTCGACGCGATCTCGGCCAGCACATCGGCTTCCTCGCGCTGCGGCTGCTCGGCCATGGCCGAACGCAGGTATTCCTCGGCGTCATACAGCGCGTCCTGCACCAGGGCCGGATCGGCGCCCTGCAACTCGCGACGCAGCGCTTCGAGGTAGTCGGGAATGGTCTTGGGCGCGTTCATGGCAGTTGTCCTTGCAAGATGGCATCGACGGCATCGCGGGTGGCAGTCCAGGCGGCGCGCCATTCGGTAAGCACGGCGCGACCTCGTTCGGTAATGCGGTAATAGCGTCTCGGCGGCCCAGCCACCGACGGTTCGACATGGCTCTCGGCCAGGCCCGCGGCGCTGAGATTGCGCAGCACCGGGTACAGCGCGCTCTGCTTGCCGCTGAACACCGCCTCGCCGGAGCGCTCGAGCTGCTTGGCGATCTGGTAGCCGTACAGCGGCTCGCTGCTCTGCGCCAGCACCGCCAGCAGCACCAGGGCCACGGAGCCGGCGCTGAGCTCTTTCTGGAACTTCCTCAGGTCGCTGTCGTTGCCGTCCATCGCCGCATTCCTCGACTCGCGCATATGGCGAGCTCAGCAGTATCGTTGAGTGAATACTAGCGTCGGCAAACCGGGCGCACAGTGCCGATGGTCATGCCCCACCTTCACACGGCAGGCCTTGGCAGTCCGCGGCGCGGTGGGTAGTGTTGGGGCGGTATCGCCACCAGGGGGAGATCATGAGCACTGCGGCAGGGGCGGGCATGATGCCCGCGTTGTTCGTCGGGCACGGCTCGCCGATGAACGCGATCGAGGACACCGTCTTCCGCCGCAACTGGCAGGACCTGGGCAAGCGACTCCCCCGCCCGAAGGCGATCCTGTGCATCAGCGCGCACTGGGAGACCGACCACACCTCGGTCGGCGCTGCCGAACAACCCACCACCATCCATGACTTCCACGGATTTCCGCGCGCACTGTTCGATGTGCGCTACCCGGCGCCCGGCGACCCGGCACTGGCGCGCCGCATCACCGAGCTGGTGCAGGAAACGCGGATCCACCTCGACCCCCATCACGGCATCGACCACGGCGCCTGGAGCGTGCTGACCGCGATGTACCCGGATGCCGACATCCCGGTGCTGCAGCTCAGTCTCGCCAGCCGCCGACCCGGTGCCTGGCATTACGCGATCGGGCAAGAGCTCTCGGCACTGCGCGAAGAAGGCGTGCTGCTGATGGGCAGCGGCAACATCGTGCACAACCTGCGCTACTTCAAACCCGGCAAGCCCGAACCACTGGACTGGGCGCTGCGCTTCGACGAAGACCTGCGCGAGCGCATCATCGAAGGCCACCACGAAGGGCTGATGGGTTACGAAACACTCGGCCCCGACGCCCTGCTCGCGATCCCGACACCCGAGCACTATCTGCCGCTGCTGTATATCCTCGGCGCGCAACGCGACGAGGATTCGGTCGAGCTGTTCAACGAACAGGTGATCGGCGGCATCTCCATGACCTCGGTGCTGCTCGGCGCGGGCAGCGCCTGAGATGGCGCGCAACGCAAGGCCCAAGGCCTACGACCGCGATTACTTCGAGCGCTGGTATCGCCAGCGTGGCCTGCACAGTGCCGCCGACCTGCAACGCAAAGTGGCGATGGCCGTCGCGGTGGCCGAATACCACCTCGGCCGGCCACTGCGCAGCGTGCTCGACATCGGCTGCGGCGAAGGCGCCTGGCGCGCGCCGCTGCTGAAGCTGCGGCCGAAACTGCACTACTTCGGCATCGATTCGAGCGACTACGCCATCGAGCGCTTCGGCCGCCGCCGCAACCTGCACTACGGTGAGTTTAAGGATTTACCGGCGCTGCCCTGGCGCGCACCGGTCGACCTGTTGGTCTGCAGCGACGTGCTGCACTACCTGCCCGACGACGAACTCAAGGCCGGTGTAGCCGAGTTCTCGCGTCTGTGCGATGGCGTCGCCTACCTCGAATGCCACAGCACCGAGGCCGACATCATCGGCGACTTCGCCGGATTGTTCCGCCGTCCCGCCGCGTGGTACCGCCGCGAGTTCAAGCGCGCCGGCTGGATTGCCTGCGGCTCGCATCTCTATCTCGGCGCGGCCCTCGCGGAACGTGCCACCGCCCTTGAACTGCCCTGACCCGGAGCCCTGCATGCGCCCTGCCCTGCGTCCTCTCGCCATCGCCCTGTGCGCCGCACTGCTCGCCGGCTGCGCCAGCACGCCGACGGCATCGTCCTCGCCAGCCGCGCCGACCAAGCCACTGACCATGCAGGAGGTGCTGGATGCCGCCACGCCCACGGACTGGCGCGAGCCGGATCCCGAGCTCACCGTGTACCTGCAGCTGGCCAACGGCGGCCGCGCGGTGATCGAGCTGGCGCCGCAGTTCGCGCCCAAGCATGTGGCCAACATCCAGCAGCTGCTGCGCGAGGGTTACTTCGACGGCCTCGCCATCGTCCGCTCGCAGGACAACTTCGTGGTGCAGTGGGGCGACCCGGATGCCGACGATGCGTCCAAGGCACGCAAGTTCAAACAGGCCGCCGAAACGCTGCCGGCGGAATTCACCGCACCTGCGGCCGGCCTGCGCTTCACCCGCATGAAGGATGTCGACGGTTGGGCGCCGGAAGTCGGCTTCGTCGATGGCTTCCCGGCGGCACGCAATCCCAAGGAAGGCGTGGCCTGGTTGGCGCATTGCTATGGCAATGTCGGCGCCGGCCGCGGTGGCGCACCGGACAGCAGCAATGGCAGCAGCCTGTATGTCGTCACCGGACAGTCGCCACGCCAGCTCGACCGCAACATCACCAGCGTCGGCCGGGTGATCGCCGGCATGGAATGGCTGTCGGTGCTGCCGCGTGGCGGTGGCCCGCTCGGCTTCTACGAGAAGCCCGAGCAACGCACCGGCATCGTCGGCATGCGACTGGCGAGCGACCTGCCTGCCGACCAGTGTCTGCCGCTGCAGGTGCTGCGTACCGACACCGCCACCTGGGACAAGCTGGTCGAAGCACGGCGCAACCGCCGCGACGACTGGTACGTGCATCCGGCCGGACACATCGACCTGTGCAACGTGCCGGAGCCGGTGCGGATGAAGCCCTGAGCGCTGAAGCGCTCAGTTCATCGTCTTCAACGCCTCCAGCGCGATCGGCGCCAAAGCGGCCAGCTTGGGATTCTGGCTGTCGCGGCTGTTGACGTAGATCGACTGCAGGAAGGCTTGCATGTTGTGTCGACGCGCGAGCCCGGCGCGGCTGGAGAAGGCATCGCCCCAGGCCTTCAATGGCGCAGGCGCGGCAACCTTGGCGAACCACGCCTGCCATTCGTCGTTCGAGTGCAGGCCGCGCATGGCGGCATACAACACCGGTCTTGCCAGTCGCTCGGGCTCGTTGAAGATGTAGGCGTGCTCTCCGGCCGGCGCCACCTGCTCGGCCACCGCATTCAGAAGGCTGTCGAGTTGCGCCTTGTCGACCGCGGTGTTGAGCACCAGCTGCATAGCCAGATCGGCACCATGGGCGACGCCGTGGCGCCAACCTTGGCGATCATCGAAGCCGCGATAGTCGCGCAGATCAGCCAGATACGCCGCCGCCAGGTCGACCAGCGTGGCGCGCTGCTCCGCGCTCATCCACGGTTCGACGCGGTCGCTGCGCGCGACTTCCGACAGCACCAGCGCCGCGAACGGCTTGCCGAAGCCCTGCGGGTCCAGCGTTTCGGTTTCGATCATGGGCGTCAGGCGCGCCAGCAACGCCTGCCGGGTTTCCGCATCGAGCAGACCCGCGCGCAGCCAGGTCGCGATGGCTTCATAGGCGACGCCGTCGCGCAGCGCGGGATCGACGTGGTCGAGGCAGCCGGTCACTGCCAGCGCCAACGCTTGCCGCTCGCCATCGTCGGCCAGCGCAAAGCCCTCGGCCTTGAGTGCTTGCAGGCGCGGCAGCGGGTAGCCTTCCGGCGGGCAGGCCACCGCCGAGGCAGACAGCAGCGTCAGGGTCAACAGCAGCATTGCGCGCACGGTGCATCCTCACGTCGGGGTCGAGGCCGCTATAGTCGTCACGCATGACCTGGTACGTCTACCTCCTTGAATGCCTCGACGGCAGCCTGTACACCGGCATCGCCGTCGATGTCGATCGCCGCTTCGCCCAGCACGCGGCCGGCAAAGGCGCCCGCTATACCCGCGCGCATCCGCCGCGGTGTGTCCTGGCGTGCTTCGAACATCCCGATCGCAGCAGTGCCAGCCGTGCCGAGGCAGCCATCAAGCGCCTGACTGCGACGCAGAAGCGGGCCTTGGCCGCGGCCGGCTGAGGCGGGTGGCGGCCGGAAGTTGCCCCCCGGGCGCCGGCGACCGACACTAGCGCCTGCGTTTTCAGGGGATGGCGTTGTCGATGGCTCTCAAACCACTGGCCTGGCTCAGGCAGAAATTCTCGACCCCGGCGGTCGTGCCGCCGCCGGCCGCGCCTGTCGCGCCGCCACCGAGCTGGTCGATCCCTGTCGCCGCGCCGGAAGAGGAAGTGGTGACCTTCGCCGCCGGTGCGGTCGCCACCGAGGCGCAGCCAGTCGCCGTCGAGCGTCGCATCAAGCCACGCACCAATGCCCGCGAAGGCACGCGGGCGCTGATCATCGACGACTCGCCGACCATCGTCGC
>DASUOA010000242.1:0-6534 GCA_036276895.1 Arenimonas sp.
TTGCCGCCGGAGGTGCTGGCCAAGACCACGCTGGAGGAGTTTGTGGCGCCGCGTCTGGCCGAGAAAGTGGCGGCCCACTGACCTCGCGCCTTGTTCAGGGCGGCCCGGTGATCGCACCGGGCCGCCACGCCATTCCAGGCAACGAACGGTAGCGGCGAAACGGCGGGCAACAAAAAGCCCGCAAACGGGCGGGCTTCAAGGGGTGCTTCGGACTCTGCTGCGTGCCCAGAAACGCAAAAAGCCGCATCGCTGCGGCTTTTTCGTTGGTGCCCAGGAGAGGACTCGAACCTCCACGGTTTTACCCGCTAGTACCTGAAACTAGTGCGTCTACCAATTCCGCCACCTGGGCAGGTGTCCGCGGCATTGCTGCTGCGGAGCCCGGCACTTTAGGCGTGCCGAGGGCAGCTGTCAACAGCGGCGTTGCGGTGGGCGGGCGCGGTGTACCATCCGCCGATGAAAAAAACGCCCAAGAAGCCGGCCGGCACCAAGTTGCCGCCGTGGATGCCCGAGAGCCTAGCCACCGCGCCAGGCAAGTCCAAACCGGCGGGCAAGGGCGGCAAGGCCGCCAAGGCCGCTGGCGGTGGCAAGCCTGGCAGGCATGGCAAGTCCGCCAAGCCGGCGCATGGCGGTAGCGCTGCAGCGCCCAAGCCGGGACGCCGCGGTGGCAAGTCGACCTTCCACGACCCGCATGCCGCGCGTGAGGCGACGCGCTACGAGCAACCGATCATCAGCCGCGAGGCCTTGCTCGCATTCCTGCAGGAATGCCCGGGCCCGCTGACGGCTGAGGAAGTCGCCGAGAAGCTGAAGCTGACGGCCCCCGACCGCTTCGAGGCATTGTCGCGCCGCCTGACGGCGATGGTTCGCGACGGCCAGCTGCTGCGGAATCGCCGTGGAGGCTTGGCACCCACGGCGCAGCTGGACCTGATCACCGGCGTGGTGATCGCGCATCCGGACGGCTTCGGTTTCCTCAAGCCCATCGACGCCCAAGGCAAAGGCGATGATCTGTTCCTGCCGCCCGGCGAGATGCGCAAGGCCTTGCACGGCGACAAGGTGCTGGCCAGCGTCACCGGCATCGATTCGCGCGGGCGCCGCGAGGCGGCGGTGGTCGAAGTGCTTGAGCGCAAGCTGTCGCGCATCGTCGGCCGCTACAGCGAGACGATGGGCATCGGCAGCGTGACGCCGGACGACCCGCGCGTGCTGACCGAAGTGATGATTCCGACCGATGCCCGCAACGGCGCGCGCGAGGGACAGCTGGTGGTCTGCGAGATGGTCGAGCCGCCGCAGCGTGGCCGGCCGGCGATCGGCAAGGTGCTGGTGGTGCTGGGCGACAAGCTCACCGCCTCAAAGGTGGTGGAGATGGCCATCCACGGCCACAACCTGCCGCACGAGTTTCCCGCCGAGGTGTTGAGCGAGGCCGCGACGGTGCCGCTGGAAGTCCCGGCGGACGAAGCATCGCGTCGTGTCGACCTGCGCAAGCTGCCGCTGGTCACCATCGATGGCGAGGACGCCAAGGACTTCGACGACGCCGTCTGGTGCGAGCCCGACAGCAAGGGCTTCCGCCTGATCGTCGCGATTGCCGATGTCTCGCACTACGTGCGCCCGGGCACTTCGCTCGACGATGAGGCGCAAGCGCGCGGCACGTCGGTGTACTTCCCCGGTTTCGTGGTGCCGATGCTGCCGGAGACTTTGTCGAACGGCATCTGCTCGCTGATGCCGAAGGTCGACCGGCTCTGCTTCGTCTGTGACATGCACATCGATTTCGAGGGGCAGGTCACCAAGTCGAAGTTCTACGAAGCGGTGATGCGCTCGCACGCCCGCCTGACCTACACCCAGGTCTGGCGAGCCATCGGCGAGGCCGATACCGAAGAAGGCCAGCGCGCTATCAGCTTCATCGGCGGATTGATGCCGCAGGTGCAGCGTCTGCACCAGCTCTACCAGATCCTTGCCAAGGCGCGCGCCAAGCGCGGCGCGATCGAGTTCGAATCGAGCGAGGTGCGCTTCGTGCTCGACATGAAGGGCGAGGTCACCCAGGCCGGCATGCTCGAGCGCAACGATGCGCACAAGCTGATCGAGGAATGCATGATCGCGGCCAATGTCGAGGCCGGCCGCTACGTGCTGAGTAAGCGCATCCCGGCGCCGTTCCGCGTGCATGCGCGGCCGCCGGAGCGTAAGTATTCCGAGCTGCTGGAATTCCTCACCGAGTTCGGGCTGCGCCTGCCGCCGTGGAGCAAGGTCGAACCGCGCGACTACACCGCGCTGATCAAGAAGATACGCGATCGCCCGGACGCGGCGCTGCTCGAATCGGTGCTGCTGCGTTCGCAGAGCCTCGCCGTGTATTCGACCGACAACGACGGCCACTTCGGTCTGGCGCTGGAGGCCTACTCGCACTTCACCTCGCCGATCCGTCGTTACCCCGACCTGTTGCTGCATCGCGCGATCAAGCACGTGCTGCTCAAGGGCAACGAGGATGGCTTCCACTACTCGTCCGAGGAGATGGCCGGCCTGTGCCTGCGCTGCTCCGACCTCGAGCGCCGTGCCGACGAGGCCGAGCGCGAAGTCGACGCGCGCTACCGCAGTGCCTGGATGGAGCAGCACATCGGCAGCGAGTTCGAGGGCGTGGTCAGCGGCGTGACCTCGTTCGGACTGTTCGTCGAGCTGAACGAGTCCAAGGTCAACGGCATGGTGCACGTGACCCAGCTGCCGCATGACTTCTATCATTTCGATCCCGCGCGTCGCGCCTTGAACGGCGAGCGTCGTGGACTGTCGTTCCGTCTTGGTGACGCGGTGCGGGTGCTGGTGCTGAAGGCCAGCGTCGAAGACCGGCGCATCGATTTCCGCCTCGTACTTCCTGAAGACAAGAAAAAGCACAAATGAGCACTGCCAAATGGATCGCCGGCATCAACGCGGTCGCCTCCGCGCTCGAGCATGACAGCGAGCATGTGCGTGAGGTGTTGATCGAGGCCGGGCAGAAGAACCCGCGCATCGTCGAGATCGAAGAGCGCGCGCGCCAGCTCGACCTGCCGGTGCGCAAGGTCAATGCGCAGGCGATCGGCGGCGTCGCCGGCGACCTGCGACACCAGGGCGTGGTGGCGCGCTACGAAGCGGCCAAGCCGACCAGCGAAAGCGAGTTGCCGGGCCTGATCGAAGCCGCCGACGGCCGCGCGCTGATCCTGGTGCTCGACGGCGTGCAGGACCCGCACAACCTCGGTGCCTGTCTGCGCTCGGCGGCGGCAGCCGGTGTGACGGCGGTGATCATTCCCAAGGACAAGGCGGTGCAGGTCAACGCCACCGTGCGCAAGACCTCGGCCGGCGCGGCCGATCGCATCCCGGTGGTCAGCGTCACCAATCTTGCGCGCACCCTGCGCGCGGTGAAGGAGGCCGGCGTGTGGGTCTACGGCCTCGACGGTGAGGCGACCGCATCGATCCACGCCACCGACCTCAAGGGCAATGTGGCGCTAGTGCTCGGCAGCGAAGGCGAGGGCATGCGCCGGCTGACGCGCGAGCTCTGCGATGGGCTGGTAAAGATCCCGATGCCGGGCGAAATGGAAAGCCTCAACGTCTCGGTCGCCACCGGCGTGGCACTGTTCGAGGCGGTGCGGCAGCGAGGGGCGGCGTGAGCCTGCAGTGGTTCGATTGGCTCGGCCTTGCTGGCGTGATGTTCGTGCTGCTGGCCTTTTTCCTGCTGCAGGCGGGCAAGCTCAGCGGCGATGCCATCGGCTACCAGCTCGCCAATCTGTTCGGCGCGTTGTTCATCCTGTTTTCGATCCTCGGCTCGCCTGCTCAGCTCAGCGACGTGATCTCACCGCTGGTGATGCAGCTGGCGTGGTTGGCGATCAGCCTGTATGGGCTGGGTCGCGGGCTGCGGCTGCGTTGGACTGCCTTGCGCGAGAAACGCGGCGGGCGTTGAGCCGGTTGGTGCGGGCGCTCAAGTGAGCGCCGTTGCCTCGTCGGGCTCGCTGCGCTTGTGGCGGATGTCCAGGCTCAGGCCGTAGGCGGCCGTGAACATCGGGAACAGGTTCTGCAGTACGCCGACCGAATCGGCCTTGGCCGAGAACAGGAAGTAGGACAGCGTCATCGCCGCGCCGGCCAGGCTCATGTACCAGAACAGACGCGGAATCACCGGCTTCCGCGCCTTTCGAGATGCCCACATCTGGATCAGCCAGCGCGAGGCGAACATCAAGGCGCCGCTGTAGCCGATCAGTTTCCACGGGGTGATGACGAGGCCGGTCCAGGCCAGCCAGGCGATGGCGGTGTCCATCATGCATCTCCAAGTTCGTCGATCGCGGTGCGACGGTTGCGCGCGATCAGCCAGGCGACGCCGCACAGGTCGCTGATGCCGACCCAGGCGCGCTGCAGGTTGTTGTATTTCGACACGCCGGCGCCGCGTGGGCGATGCCGTACCGGCACCGAGCGCACCGCGAAACCGGCGCGTTGCACCAGCGCCGGCAGGTAGCGGTGCATGTGGTCGAAGTAGGGCAGGTCGAGGAAGACATCGCGACGGAACAGCTTGATGCCGCAGCCGGTATCCGGCGTGCCGTCGCGCAGCAGGCGGCTGCGCAGGGCATTGGCGAAGCGCGAGGCCCAGCGCTTGCTGTTGCTGTCCTGGCGCTGCACCCGCCAGCCCGCGAACAGTGCGACGTCGGCGGGTGCGCGCTGCTGCTCGTCCAGCAGTAGCGGGATGTCGGCGGGATGATTCTGGCCGTCGCCGTCGAGGGTGGCGATCCACTCGCCACGCGCCGCGCGCACGCCGTTGCGGATCGCGGTGCTCTGGCCGGACTGCCGGCGGTGGCCAAGCACGCGCAGCTCCGGATAGCGCGTACGCGCCGCGCTCAGTACTTCGCGACTGTCGTCACGGCTGGCATCATCGACGTAGACAACCTCGAAAGCGATCCGCCCGCGCAGCGCGGTGACGATCTCGTCGAGCAGCGGCACGATGTTGTCGCGCTCGTTGAAAACCGGGACTACCACCGACAAAGCCGGCGATTCGGATGGGTTTGTATTTGCCTGGTTCATTCGCAAGGGTGCCGAGTGCTCATGCAATTCTCGAAGCGTCGCTGTCGGAATGGGGTCGGAGCCAGCTCAACGCGGCGCATGGCCAAGGTCGTCGGCGGCGAAGGGTGGTGTGACACAGTCGCCCGGCCACGCGGTGCCGGGCAGCAGCAGCCAGTCGCGGCGGTTGGAGCGGCCGATCGCCACGGCTTGCGCGCGATCGACACAGGGGCTGAGCGCCTCGTCGAGCACGAACAGCCAGCGTTTGCCGGGATCGGCCGCCAGCCAGGCACCGGCGTCCTGCCACTGCTCATGCCAGGGGCGCCGGAAGCCGAAGTCGCGGGCCGGGCGGTCAGCCTGCAGCAGGTGCTGCTCGCGCCAGGCGAGCACGGCCAGCTCGGCGTCCGGCCCGATATGCCTTCCCACCTTCTGCATCACGGCTTTGGCCGAGCTGCTGGCATCGATGGCTGGCAACAGGCCGACGCCGTAGACCGTCCAGAGCAGGGCGGTGAATAGGACCGTACCCGGGGCCGCGCGGCGCAGGCGCGTGGCGGCGGCAATGGCGAAGCTGCCCAGGCCAAGCGCCAGCATCCAGTACAGCAGCGCGCGGAGATCCGCCGCGGCGATGTCGCGCGCCGCTGCTTTGCGTTGTATCCACTCGCCGCTGCCGACCAGCCCACTGCCCGCGACCAGCAGCGCGACCGTCGCGAACAGCAGAACATGCGCGAGCAGGGCGAGGCGAACGCCGATGCGTTTGAGCAAGCCGGGCAGCAGCGGCGCCGCGGCCAGACACAACGCAGGCAGCGCCGGCAGGATGTAGACCTCGCGCTTGCCCGGGCTGGCGCTGAAGAACAGCAGCACCAGTAGCGCCCAACCCACCAGCAGCAGCGTTGCCGGCTGGCGTCGGCGCAGGCGTCGCCACCAGGCAGGCAGCAGCCATGGCAGCAGTAGCGCGCCGGGCAGCCACAAGGTCGCGATCACCTGCAGGAAGTACCACGGTGGATTGTGGTGGCCCCAGGGGTTGGCGTAGCGCTCGGCGGTTTGCCGGAACAGGATCTCGTGTGCGTAGCTGCGCAGCGCCGGATCCTCGGACGCCGCCACTGCAAACAACATCGGCCCCAACCAGACGCCAGCGCCGAGCACGAAGGCCATCGGCAAAGTGGTCCAGCGCCAGCCGCCGGCGGTCTTGTTTCGCGTTGCCGCCGGCACCGCCAGCCACGGCAGCAACAGCAGCAGTGGCAGGAAGCCGACGCCCTTGGTCACCGTGCCAAGGCCCGCGGCGAAGCCGCCGATTGCCAGCGCGCGCCAGTCCGGGCCGCGCAAGAGGTGCAGCAGGATGCCCCAGAGGCTGAGCGTGGTCAGCGCCACCAGCACCATGTCGATCTGTCCGCGTTTGGCCTGCAAGCCGAACTGCAGGCAGACGAACAGCGCCGCGGCCGCGTAGAGGCCGATGCGGGGCGACCACAGCCGTCGTCCGAGGTCGTACACCAGCCACAGCGTCAGCAGTCCGGCCAGCAGCGAGGGCAGCAGGAAGGCGACGCGAAG